>CAMDAY010000088.1 GCA_945888895.1 Dehalococcoides mccartyi
CCGGTGGCGCTCGCGGTGAGCACGACCTCGATGCCCGCCGGCCAGGTGGGCGTCGCTTACTCGCTGACCGCGGCGGCTACAGGCGGTACCTCGCCGTACACGTGGTCGGTCTCCTCGGGCGTGCTGCCAGCGGGCATCTCGCTGAACACCTCGACGGGCGAGCTCGCGGGCACGCCGAGCGCGACCGGCACGTCGAGCTTCGTTGTCATGCTGTCCGACAGCGCATCGCACGTTGCGATGAAGGCGCTCACGCTCACGGTCAACAGTTCGGTCGTCACGCCGCCTCCGCCCCCGCCGCCCCCGAAGTGGGACGACAAGGACAAATGGGACGACAAGAAGCACAAGTACGACGACAAGCACTGGTACCAGGACTACTTTTACGGTCAGTTCCTGACCGGCGGTGACAAGGTCGCCGCGTACATCAACGGCCTGCTCTGCGGCAGCGATGTCGCCGGCAGGTCGGGCCAGTGGTCGATCCTCATCCGCGCCGATGCGCGCTGCCGCCCGATGCCCGGCTCGCCCGTCGCGTTCACGCTGAACGGCGTACCTGCGACCGCGTCGCCTGCCGCGGTGTGGCGTCCGCGGGCGCTGCCGATGGACACGTACGGTTACACGCTGATCCCGGTCATCGGCACGACGCCGGTCTCTGGCACCGCGATCTTCTCCGGTGGCGGTCTGACGAGCGGTGCCCAAGTGGCGGCGTACATGAGCGGCAACCTCTGCTCCACGTCCACCGTCGGCAGCTCCGGCACGTGGTCGCTCTCGATCGCATCGACGGCTTCGTGCGCTCCGACGGCGGGCGCGACGGTCGGGTTCACCGTCGGCGGCAACACCGCTGTGGCGACGCCCGCCGCCACGTGGCAGTCGGGTGGCAACGGTACCTACACGCTCGTCGTGGGCACGGGCCCGACGACGGGTACCGACCTGCTGCCGTTCCAGGCATACGGCTCGGGCCTCCTCGCCGGGGCGCAGGTCCAGGCGATGAACTACGGCACGGCGATCGCGACCGCGACCGTCGACGCCGGTGGCAACTGGGTCCTCGACATCCCGGCGCTCGCCGCGGCCACGGGCGATGTCATCTCGTTCTCGGTGAACGGGGCGATGACCTCGCAGTCCGTGACCTTTGCGCCGGGCGGGTTCGTCCTGCCGCCGGGCCTCGCGCTCACGGCGGGTGCGGGTACCGGCACCTTCGCGTCGCCGCCGAACTTCGGTACCGGCAAGATGGCGCAGGTGGTCTTCACCGGCGGCACGGTCGCCCAACTCGATGCGGCGACCAGCGCCGCGGGTGGCACGGGCGCGTGGGTGCAGGACAGCACCGGCGCGTTCCGCCTCCTCATCGTCGGCGCGCCCGCGTTCCTGCGGACGGCGTTCGAGGCAGCGTTCCCCGCCGGATTCACGACGGTGACCGGAGTGACGGTGACGCGCAGCTAGCGTGCCCGCTCCGGCGAGACGAGGACGGGCGCCCGCGCGGGCGCCCGTCTGGTGTACGGCGGGGCAGGGGCGGTCATTCCGAGATGGTCGCGAAGAAGCGCTCCATCTCCTCGAGCTCGCCGCCGATGACGAGCACGTCGCCCGCGCGGAGCAGGGTGCTGCTGTCCGGGTACACCGTCACCCGCGCGCCCCGTGCGAGGAGCATGAGCGCCAGCTTGAACGCACCCGTCGCCATCGCCTCGCCGATCGTGTGGTCCACCATCGATGTCGGGACGACCACCTTGCTCACGGCGTAGCCCTCGACGACATCGAGGGAGTCGGTGATCGCGGCCGAGGACCATGAGTGGGCGACACGGAGGCCGGTGTCCCGCTCGGGATACACCACGCGGTCAGCGCCGACGCGCGTCAGGATGTCGCCGTGCATCTCGTTGCGCGCCTTCACGATCACGCGCGGGATGCCGAGTCGCTTCAACACCAGCGTGGCGAGGATGCTCGTCTCAAGGCTGCCGGTGATACAGACGATCGCGGCGTCGAAGTCGCGGACGCCCAGTTGCACCAGCGTGTCCTCGTCCGTCACGTCGGCCTGCACCACGTGCGAGAGGTTCTCGGAGAGCCGTTGCACGACCAGCAGGTCGCTGTCCATGCCCAGGACCTCGTGGCCGAACCGCACCAGCTCCGTGGCGACCGCCGAACCGAAGCGACCGAGCCCGAGGACGACGACCTGCTGCTTCATCGAGTATTCCTTTGCACTGCATCGCAGCGAGACCGGCTAGCCAATGTTGATCTCGCCCTGTGCGTAACGCAGGCGATCGTGCCGCTCGAACCGCTCCGCGATCGCGATCGCGAATGTTAACGGACCGAGACGCCCAATGAACATCGTTACGATGATCAGCCACTGCGACATGCCGTCGAGGGTGCCCGTGAAGTTCACCGATAGCCCGCACGTCGCGAACGCGGAGACCACCTCGAACAGCACGACGATGAACGGCGCATCGGTCATGATCGCGAGCATGAACGTGACGAAGGCGACGACCGCGACCGACAGCAGCGCGACGGACAGCGCGCGGTTCACCTGTCGCCACGAGATCTCGCGGTTGAATGCCTTCACGTGCTCGTCACCGCGGACGGAAGCGATGATCGTGAAGAAGAGCACCGTGAACGTGTTCATCTTCACGCCGCCGGCGGTCGAACCGGACGCGCCACCGATGAACATCAGCGCGATGAGCACCAGCAAGGTCTCGTCGTGCGCCTCGGCGAGGCTGAACGCGGTGAAGCCCGAGGTTCGCGCGTAGATCGACTCGAAGATCGCAACGGGGACCGACTGGGCCAGCGGCATGTCGTGCAACATGCCGGGCGCGACCGCCTCGCTGCCCAGCATCACCACCGCGCCCACGAGGATGATCACCGCCGAGGTCGACAGCACGATCTTCGTGTTCAGTTGCAAGCGCCGCCAGCCCCTCGTGCGCCACGCGTCGGACCAGACGGCGTACCCGATGCCGCCGAGGAACGTCAGCAGCGCGGCGCCGCCGAGCACGCCCGGGTTCGAGCCGTATTCCGTGAGGCTGCGCCCGCCGCCCTCGATGTCGAAGCCGGCGTTGTTGAACGCGGACACGGCCGTGAACAGCCCTCGCCAGATCTGCTCCAGTCCCAGCGCTCCGTCATGGACCGCGAATGATCCGATGAGCACCGCCGCGCCAGCCGCCTCGATCGCCAGCGTCGCCAGCACGATGCGGCGAACGAGCAACTGCACGGGGATCGCGCCGAGTTGTCCCGCGACCTCGCCCGTGGTGACGCGCTGACTCACGGAGACGCGGCGCCCGAACACCATCAGGAGCAGCGTGGCGCTTGTCATAAAGCCCAGGCCGCCGAACTGGATGAGCAGCATGATGACGGCCTCACCGAAGGCCGACCACGTGTCGCGCGTGTCGATCACGGCCAGGCCTGTCACGCAGACGGCGGAGGTGGCGGTGAACAGCGCACGGAGGAAGGGTGCGCCCTCGCGAGACTCGGACGCGACCGGGAGCATGAGCAGCGCGGTGCCGACGACGATCAGCACCACGAACCCAACGATCAGCAGCAGCACCCCGGGACGCCGAGGTTGCCTCACGATGGGGCGGCGGATCGTGATCTCCTGACTGGTCCGCCGCCCGCGCCGGATACGAAGGTTGCCTACCTGTGCGCCCCGGAGGGTGTCGCCGCTCGACTGCACGTGCCCTCGCAAATCATCGCCGACGGTCGGCGGCGGGCGCATCGAGGCGTCCGCGAGCCCTCTGAACTCTAGAGGAACGGCGCGGCCGCCACGAGTGGTCTCAATATCAGGGCTCCCGGAGCGGGGCGATGGCCCCACGACGGGCGTGATGGACAACGTGCACGATGCGTGCGGTACCATCCCCGGCGCATCGAGGTGAGCGCGCCGACATCGAGCGCCAGTCGCGGGGGAGTGCTGTCATGCCCGGAGTATTTGAGGGATTCACGGTCGTCGAACTGGCCGACCGGCGGAATCAGTTCGCGGGCAAGCTGCTCGCCGAATCCGGAGCGCGCGTGATCCAGATCGAGCCGATCGCCGGCAGCCCGTCCAGGTGGACCGGGCCGTTCGTCCAGGATCAGCCTGATCCCGACCGCTGCCTGGACTACTGGTTCTACAACACCGGCAAGGACAGCATCTGCATCGACATCGAGCGTGCGCCGGGACAGGATCTGCTGCGTCGGCTGCTCGCGACGGCGGACGTGTTCATCGAGAGCACGAAGCCGGGGACGCTGGCGGCGCTGGGTCTCGACTACGCCTCGGTCGCGCCGAGCAACGCGGGGTTGGTGTACCTCTCGCTCACCGACTTCGGACAGAGCGGGCCGTGGGTCGACCACGCGATGAACGACCACGCGCACCTCGCCTCGGGCGGGGTGATGGGCAGCAGCGGCTACTCCGACCCACGCGAGACGCCGATCGGCGGGCAGCGCAACCACTCGTTCAGCATGTCCAGCGTGATCGCGACGCACACGATCACCGCCGCGCTCTTCGAGCGGCTGTCGAGTGGCCTCGGTCAGTACGTCGACCTCTCCATCCACGACTGCGTCGCCGTCAGCACGGAGGCCGCCGTGCCGCAGTGGCTCTGGTACAACCAGGGCCTCCTGCGCCAGACGGGCACTCACGCACGCCCGACGGTTGGCCGTCCGGCACAGATGAAGACCGCGGACGGCAAGTTCATCCAGGGGTCCAACGCGCAGTTCAATGACCGCAACTGGCCGCAGTTCGTCGCGTGGCTCAAGGAGGTCGGCGTCGGCGAAGACCTCTGGGACGAGAAGTGGAACGACGCCACCTACCGCAACGCGAACCTCCGCGCCGTCGTGGATCCGGTGCTCGAGGCGCTCTGCGAGAAGGTGCCCGCTGACGAGGCGTTCGTCCGGGGCCAGACGGTCGGCATCCCGTGGACGGTGATCCGCGCGCCCGAGGAGAACCTCGCGTTCGAGCACTTCAAGCAGCGTGGGTACTGGGTGGACGTGGAGCAGCCGGAGATCGGCAAGTCGGTCACGTTCCCTCGCGCGCTGTTCTCCGCCGATGCGCTCGGCTCGAGCCCTTCGAGGCGTGCGCCGCATCTCGGTGAGCACACGCGCACGATCCTCGCCGAGCTCGGGGTCGACGAGGCAGCCGTCGCGGCGCTGGTCCAGACCGGCGTGGTGCACGCGGGCGCAGACTCCGCCCCCGTCGCGTCGCCGCGCATCGCCGCCCGCGTCACCTCGACGCCTGCTCGCGAGTTCCAGCGCACTGCGCACGCGCCCGAGCTGGCGCCGGGCTTCCTCAACGGCACCAGGATCATCGACCTGTCGTGGAAGACGGTCGGTCCGGTCGCCGGGCGGATGCTCACGCCGTACGGCGCTGAGGTGATCCACATCGAGCCGCCGTTGCGCCCGGATGACCACCGCTTCGATGCGCACCCGTCCAACGGGGCAGAGCAGCAGGAGTGGACGGGGCGTCCGTGGCGCAGTGACTCGAACACGACGCCGTACTACTCGCACCCGTACTGGAACCAGCTGCACAGCGGCAAGCTGGCGGTGAACCTCAACACGAGGCACCCGGAGGGCAAGAAGCTCTTCGAGCGCCTCCTGAAGCAGAGCGACGCGTTAACCGAGAACTTCAGCGGCGGCGTCCTGTCGAGCTGGGACCTGGGCTGGGAGCAGCTGCACGCGCTCAATCCGAAGCTCGTCTACCACAGCACCTCGGGCTTCGGTCACCAGGGTGAGTGGGGCGGCTTCCGGTCGTACGGCCAGATCGCGCAGGGGGCGAGCGGGCTGACGTTCACCTCCGGCCTGCCGGGCAAGATGCCCGCGGGGTGGGGCTACTCGTATATGGACGTGACCGGCGGCTGGTGCAGCGGCCTCGGCCTGCTAATGGGCCTGATGCAGGCGAAGCGCACGGGCGAGGGCCTGCGCGTCGACTACGCGGTCACCGAGGCAGGCATGGCGCTCCTCGGCCCGTACTTCCTCGACTACCAGGTGAACGGACGGCCGACGCGTCGCCCCGGCTTCCCGCCGGGCAACCACAGCGAGTGGCCTGCGGTCGCGCCGCACAACACCTACCGCTGCGCCGGCATCGACCGGCAGGGGCAGGATTGGTGGGTGTTCATCGCCGCGGAGACGCAGCCGCAGTTCGAGGCGCTCTGCGCCGCCATCGGCAAGCCCGAGCTGCTCTCGGACCCGCGCTTCGCCACCAACGAGGCACGCGTCGCCAACCAGGACACGCTCGACGAGATCATCTCGACGTGGACCGCGCCCCGACGACGCTACGAGATCCAGTCGGTGCTGCAGCAGGCGGGCGTCATCGCCGTCGCGGTGCAGGGCGCCGAGGACCGCGTGGAGTACGACGCGCAACTGCGCCACCGGGAGATGTACCCGGTGATCGCCGCGCCCGAGATCGGCGAGGTCGGCATCGAGCGCTTCGTGCCTCGCCTGTCGAGGACGCCCGCGGTCGCCGCGCGTCGCGCACCGCAGCTTCGCGAGCACACGGAGTACGTGTACGGCGACCTGCTTGGCCTCA
The DNA here is from genome assembly GCA_945888895.1 of Dehalococcoides mccartyi. Lineage (GTDB taxonomy): Bacteria > Chloroflexota > Dehalococcoidia > UBA2979 > UBA2979 > SHYQ01. The sequence goes on from CAMDAY010000088.1 coordinate 6,461, forward strand.
GCAGCAGCCAGATGAGCGACCTCGAACGGGACGGGGTGATCTAGCGAGTGCTGCGATGGTGCCGGGAGTGGGACTCGAACCCACACGTCTTTCGACCGCGGGGTTTAAGCCCGCTGCGTCTGCCATTTCGCCACCCCGGCTCGGTCGAGGTCATCGTACGGCGAACCTCGTGCGGCAGGCGATGAGACGGGTGACCCGCGCGTGACCTGCCCCCGGTATTCATACCACTTGCAGAGTTGGCGTTTCGTCCCTGAGCAGTGGTGCTCCTGCCACGACCTCCGGTGCCGGGGAGCGGTAGCCGAGCGAGCTGTGCGGGCGGATGCGGTTGTACTCGTTGCGCCACGCCTCGATCAGGACCTGCGCCTCGAGCAGGGTGTCGAAGCGTTCACCGTTGAGGTACTCGTCGCGTAGCCGGCCGTTGAAGGACTCGATGTAGCCGTTCTCCCAGGGGCTCCCCGGCTCGATGAAGAGCGTCTGTACGTCGACGCGCGCGAGCCACTGCCGCACTGCACGCGCTGCGAACTCCGATCCGTTGTCCGAGCGGATGTAGGTCGGTGGCACCCGCCGGACGAACAGGTCGGCGAGCACGGCCAGCACCTCCTGTGAGGTGAGCCGCCGCGCCACCTCGATCGCCAGGCACTCGCGCGTGTACTCGTCGACCACGGTGAGCATCCGGAGCTTCCGGCCATCGGCGGTCCGGTCGAAGACGAAGTCGTAGGCCCAGACGTGGTTCGGGTGCTCGGCGCGCAGCCGGAGGATCGACCCGTCGGCCTGCCACAGCCGCCCGCGCTTGGGCTGCTTGGCCGGGACGCGCAGGCCCTCTTCGCGCCACAGTCGCTCGACGCGCTTGTGGTTCACGTGCCACCTCTCTCGACTGAGCAACGCGGCCACCCGGCGGTAGCCGTAACGACCGAACCGCGTCGCCAGCGCGACGATGCGAGCTCGCAGGGCCTGCTCGTCCGACGACTCGCGTGGCAGGTAGCGTTCGGTCGAGCGCGCCTGCCCGACGACGAGACATGCGCGTCGCTCGGACACCGCGAACTGGTCCTGCAGGGATGAGACCGCCCGGCGGCGCTTCGCCGGGCTCAGAAGTTTCCCCGGGACAGCTCCCGCAGCATCGCGTTGTCGAGCGCCTGATCGGCGACGATCTTCTTGAGCTGGGCGTTCTCGCGCTCCAGCTCCTTCAGCCGCTTCGCCTGGTCGACCTTCATCCCGCCGTACTCGCGGCGCCAGCGGTAGTAGGTCTGCTCGCTCACGCCGAGCTTCCGCACGACCTGGGCGACCGACTGGCCCTGCGCCAGGCTGACCTCCGCCTCCCGCAGCTTGCCGATGATCTCCTCGGCCCCGTACCGCTTCCGCTTCGCCACCATCCCAAGGCCCCTTCCTGTCCACCGCGATTCTCTCGCTCGCGGTGGACAGGAAGGGGGTCAGGTCAGTAGCACAGCGCATATGGGACAATGCTTCCCAAGCAGAGGGTCGCCGGTTCGAATCCGGTCTCCCGCTCCATATCCCCCCACCCCCTGTGGTCACCTGACCGGGTGGAAATCCTAGGTATTCGCCCGTTCGTCGAGCGGATGACCGCCTAGCTCGAATGCCTCTTCCGAAAGGAAGAGGCCGTGGCTGCACTATCTCGCCACCTCCACGGGTCTCCATGCCCGGTGTGCGGTGGCCACGCCGGTCTTCCCCAGGGCCGCGGCATCCGCTGCGCGGGCTTTACCCTCGACTTCGTCACCTTCTGCACCCGCGAGCAGTTCGCTGGGCGTCTGCCCCTCGACCTCAGTACTGACCCGCCCACCTACCGGCACCGCCTCTTCGGGTCCTGCGACTGTGGCGTCGCGCACGGGGGCGAAGCCCCGCTTCAGCCCTTCAGCCCCACCGGGCACCAGGATCGTCCGTCGCTGCCCATGGCCACGCAGCACGCGGTCTACTCGCGCGCGCTCCAGGTGCTCACCCTGCGTCCCGAGGCTCTCGCTGACCTCACCCGCCGCGGCCTGTCGCCTGCTCTCGCGGAGGAACTCGGCTACCG
>CAMDAY010000089.1 GCA_945888895.1 Dehalococcoides mccartyi
CCCCTCCCGCGCCGGGAGGGGATTGGGGTGGGCCGCCCTGCGGTTGGACCTCGAACCCTACTCGTCGGCCCCGACACCCCGCCCCGTCTGCTCCGCTCGCACCCACCCCGCGAACCTCGGGAGTGGGTGCGTTGCCCCACCCCCGGCAGTTGCCTATACTTGGTCGGCTAAGTAGAGCGATCGGAGCAATGGTGAAACGGACCTGGCAGCCCAAGCGCAAGCCGCGCCAGCGAAAGCTGGGATTCCGCGCGCGCATGGCCACGAAAGACGGTCGCGAGATCATCTCGCGCCGCCGCGCGCGCGGTCGCGCACGATTGACGGTCTAGAACCCGACGCGCCCGAGCGTCCGCATCGAGCACGCATCATCCTGACCCTCACCACCTCCCCCGCACCCTCGTCGGCCTCGAAGGCCACGAGGAGGGTGACGTGACGCAGGGCACGCAACGCCAGCAGCCACCCGGAGAGCCCGCCGCACCTGAGCGGCACGCTCCGGGGCGACTCCGGCGACGCCAGGACTTCGCGGCAACCATGCGGACCGGGCGTCGTGCGAGGCATGCGCTGCTTACGGCTGTGGCGCGCCGGACACATGGGCCAGACACAAGGTTGGGTTTCGCGGTCAGCCGACGTGTCGGCGGTGCCGTGGTGCGCAATCACGTGAAGCGACAACTGCGAATGATCGTCCGGTCCCACCGCTGGCACAGCGGCTGGGACGTGGTGATCGTCGCCCAACCCACGTGCGCTGAGGCTCGATTCGACGAGCTTCAGCGCGCAATCGCGAGCACATGCGAGAAACTGGGCGTCCTCATGGGGAATCGAGCGTCGTGAAGGCGTCTCTGCTCGCAATGATCGGTTTCTACCAGCGATACCTCTCGCCCGGTCTGCACGCCGCCGCCAGCCCTGCCTGCCGGTTCCAGCCCACGTGCTCCCATTACGCCGCCGAGGCGATCGAGCGCCACGGTGCCGCTCAAGGCACCTGGCTCGCGATTCGACGCCTCGCGCGCTGCCGTCCCGGCGGCGGCACCGGCTTCGACCCGGTACCCGATGCGCCTTCAGGGCCGCGCGCACACGACGTGCAGGTTGCATGATGTTTCACGTGAAACATCGCTTTGGCCCCACCCTCGTCGCTTTCCTTGCCACCGCGCTGATCGCCACCGGTTGTACCGGCTCCGGCGCACCCGCACAGGGCTGGGCGCAGCCCGTGAAGGGCCCCGGCGGCACGCTGCTCATCCAGTCGCAGGTCGGCATGCTGGCCGCGCTCGCGGCTGACGGCTCGAAGGTTGCCGAGTTCCAGGTCAAGGGGCCGCCAACCCGCAACTTCTTGGGCCAGCAGTCACAGGCACCCACCCCGCTCTACGCCGCGCCGATCGTGGATGGCACGACCGCCTACGTGGTCGGCCACCACGGCCGAGTGGCCCGCTTGAGCCTTGATGGTGGTGTGATCGCCGAGAAATGGGGCGTCGACCTCCAGGAACAGGTCGTTGCCACCCCGATCTTGCGAGGCGACCGCCTGTACGTGTCCGCCGAGAACGGCACGCTGCACGTGCTGAACGTCGCGAACGGCACCATCACCAACACCACCCGCCCCACGGACGGGCGCGTCTGGGGCGCCCCCGCCGTCCAGGGCAGCCGCCTGTTCATCGGCACGCTCGACAGCAGCGAGGTGATCGCGGTCAACGCGGACTCCGGTGCGACCGAGTGGAAGCACGAGGGCGCGGGGGCCGCTGCGGCCGATCTCGTCGTGCAAGGCGATCTCCTCGTCCTCCCGTCGTTCGACCGGACGATCCACGCACTGAACACCGCGACCGGCGATGAGAAGTGGCAGTTTCGGGGCGACGGCTGGTTCATCGGCCGTCCGGCCGTCACTGATCAGGCGATCTACGCGGCCTCGATGCGCGGCTCTGTGTACGCGCTCGACCGCGACGGCAAGATGCGCTGGACGTTCTCCCGCACCGGCCTCGAGTTTCGCGCCACCCCGCTCATCTCCGGCGACACGCTGATCGTCGCCTCCCGCAGCGGCGAGGTCATTGGGCTGAACCTGACGGACGGTACCGAGAAGTGGTCACGCACCGTCGATGGTGCTCGGTTCGACGCCAGCGGCGCGCTCACGGACTCTGGCGTCGTCTACACCACCCCGGACTACAAGCTCGTCCGCATCGACCCCGCCAACGGCGAGATCAGGTCATCGACCGTGCCGCCCTCCGGTGGCAGCAGCGCCTTCCCGATTGGCCGCATCTGGCGGCTGGTGCTTGAGACACCGCTGATCAACACGATCATCGTGCTCACCGCGCTCCTCGCGAGCTCCTACGGCCTCGCGATCCTCGCGTTCACCGTCCTTGTGAAGGCGCTGACGTTCCCGCTGACCCTGAAGAGCCTCAACTCGATGAAGGCGATGCAGGAAATCCAGCCCCAGATGCAGGAGATTCAGAAGAAGTACACGGATCCTCGCCGCCGGCAGGAAGAGACGATGCGTCTCTACCGCGAAGCCGGGGTGAACCCGCTGGGCTGTCTGGGGCCACTGGTCATCCAGATGCCGATCTTCTTCGCCCTGTACCAGGTCGTGAGTCTCACTGTCGGCGCCACCCCGGAGGCGGTCCTGAACCTCTCCGGTCGCCTGTACGACGTCCCGCTGATCCAGGACGCGATCCCGCTCGCGACGAAGTTCCTGGGCGCCGACCTCGCCGCGCACACGGGCTACGTGCTCGCCTTCGTCGTCTTCGCCACGACCTGGCTGCAGCAGCGCATCTCCAGCAGCCGCACGGCCGCCACGTCTGAGCAGCAGCAGTCCATGAACTCAATGATGCTCTGGATGATGCCGGTGATGATCGCCTACTTCTCGATGCTCGCTCCGGCGGGCCTCGGGTTGTACTGGGCGGCGAGCACGGGCATCCAGATCATCCTGCAGTGGGTATTCGTCGGCCCCGGCGACTTCACCTGGGCCTCTCTCATCCCGAACTCTGTGCGAGACCGCCTCGGCATGCGCCAGGTCTCGACGCGGATCGACCACCGTCGCGCGGCTCCGCGCACGGCCATCACCCAGCGCACGGGGGCCCCCGGCGGGGACCCCACCGAATCGAGGAATACGGATGCCGGTAGCGGAGACGAGCGGAAAGACGGTCGACGAGGCAATCGGACGGGCTCTCAATCAACTGGGACTCCGCCGCGATCAGGTAGACGTCGACGTAATCACTGAAGGTAAGGCCGGGTTCCTCGGGTTCGGGTCGGAGGACGCGATTGTCCGCGTCACGGCCCGCGAGGGTGCGGTCAGTGCCAACAACCGCAACCGCGGCCCCCGAGGGCCGCGTCCCGGCGGCGGTGGTGGCCGGCGCGACGGCGGCAATGACCGCAACCGTCAGCCCGAGGTCGCACGACCGCGCGACGACGATGATGACGACGACCGTGACGACGATGACGCCCCGCCCAGTCGTGGCCCGAACGACGCGCCCCGCGCTGGTGGCGCTCCTGCTGCCGAGGGTGCCGAGGGCGAGCGACGCCGTCGCGGACGCCGCGGGGGCCGTGGCCGTCGCGGTGGTGGTGGCGAGGGTGCCACCGACGCGCCCGATGGTGACGCTGGTGAGCGCGCTCCCGAGCGTACAGATGAGCCCGTGGCCGCAGCCGCCCCGCAGGGTGGCCGCGCCGACGACCGCCCTCGTGAAGATAGAGCGCCTCGCGAAGACCGTGGTGGTCGAGGCGGGCGCGGCAGTGGCGGTGGACGTGATCGCGACGACCGAGGTGGCCGTGGTGGCCGCGGCGGTCGCAGCGACGACCGTGGGCCTCGCCCCGAGCGCGAGCGCGGCTACAGCGTCCCGGTTGCCGAGGAGATCCGCATCCCGGACGCCCCGGATGACGTGCCGGACCGTCCCGCCACGGAGTACGCGGACGAGTTGGACCTGGCAGGGAGCACCCTGCGCGACCTGCTGAACCTGCTGGGACTCACCCACACGGAGATCAGCGCGCGTGACCCGGAGACCCCGGGCGACGGGCTCGGCCTCGTGGCGCAGGTGCTCGACCTGTACGGCGAGGACGACGCGACGTCGGACGACCTCGGGCTGCTCATCGGCCGCCGGGGCGAGACGCTGTCGTCGCTGCAGTACCTCCTGAACACGATCATCGGCCGCGCGGGCGAGGACGCTCCGGTCTACGGCATCGACATCGAGGGCTACCGCCGCCGCCGCGAGCAGACGCTGGTCGACCTCGCGCACGAGATCGCGCAGGAGGTCCGCGAGACGGGCGATGTGATCACCCTCGAGCCGATGCCGGCCTCCGAGCGACGCATCGTCCACCTCGCCCTCGAGACCGAGGAAGGCGTCCGCACCGAGAGCGTTGGCTCCGGTGACCGCCGCCAGGTCGAGGTGCTCCCGGCCGATTAGCCGCGAACGCTGCACGACAGGACTGCTCTCAACCGGTAGCCCCGTGCCACCGGTTGAGAGCACCCGACAATGACTGAGAACGCCGTTCGCGACGATCCGCACTCCCCCGACCCGGTACTGCTGGTCGGTGCGGTGACGTGGGATGTCGTGGACGGCCAACGAGTGCCGGGTGGGGCCGTGACCTACGCCGCCCGCGCTGCGACGGCCCTCGGTATCCGGGCGTACGTGTTGGTCGCCGCCGGCGACGACGCCGACCTCGACGCGTTCGAGGGACACGAACTGGCCGTGGTGCGTCTGGAGCAGACGATGACGCTGGAGCACCGCTTCGAGGCCAGTGTCTTCGGGGCCGGGATCCGCCACCAGCGCGTTGTTTCACGGCCGCACCGGGGGCTCCATCCCTCGGATACCCCGTCTGCTTGGCCCGCACCGCGCACGATGGTGCTCGGGACCCTGCTCCCGGACGACATCGACGCCCCCGCGTTCCTCGCCCTCGGTGCGCAGGAAACGGCGCTGATCGCGCAGGGGATGCAGCGTCGCATCGCCGCCGACGGCACGATCGAGGACCTCGACGCGCCATCCGAGGCGCTCCGCGACGCCGCACGACCGGACGTCACCGTCTGCCTCTCGTCCGATGAGACGGACCGCTGGCCGGCGGGCGCGCTCGGCCACCTCGTGGGGCGATCGAGGCGGATCGTCCGGACCCTCGGCGCGGCGGGTGCGGAGATCCGGACGCGCGACGGGGACGAAGAACGGACGCTGCACATCCCGGCGCTCCCCGCCACCGTCGTCGACACGACCGGCGCGGGCGACGTGTTCGCGACCGCCCTTATACTCGCGGTGCGTGCGGGGGAAGACGTGGCCGGGCGGCTTGCAGCTGCCTGTGCCGCAGCCTGTGTGGAGCGCCGAGCCTCGGCGCCCCTTCCTGCACGCACGGAACTCGAGGCCCGCGCGGGTATCCCGCGCTCGGGCGAAACACGCGCTGGCTTGAACAGCAGCGATGAGCCACGCGCGCGGGGAGACCGATGACCGTTGTGATCGCGCTGGCGAACCAGAAGGGCGGCGTCGGCAAGACGACGACCACGGTGTCGCTCGCCGCCGCGCTCGCCGCGCGCGGGCTGCGCGTCCTCGTGGTCGACGCCGACCCGCAGGCCAACGCCACCTCGGCGGTCGGCGCGACGAAGGATGACGAGGGTGGCCTGTACGAGGCGCTGGTCGACGAACGTCCCCTCGACGACGCGGTGCGCGCGACGAACATCGACGGCCTGTCGATCCTGCCGACCACGCCCGCGCTCGCCGGCGCAGAGGTCGAGCTGGTCTCGGTCATGGCGCGCGAGTTCCGCATGAAGCGCGCACTCGATGCGCTGCGTCCGCGCTTCGACCTGATCCTGGTCGACTGCCCGCCGTCGCTCGGCCTGCTCACCGTGAACGCGCTCGCCGCGTGCGACGAGGTGATCATCCCCGTGCAGTGCGAGTACTTCGCGCTCGAGGGACTCAGCCACCTGTCGCACACGATCGAGCTGGTGCAGCGCAACCTCAACCCACGACTGGTGATCCGGGGTGTCGTGCTGACGATGTTCGACGCGCGGACGAACCTCTCGCGCGAGGTCGAGGCCGAGGTGCGCTCGCACTTCCCCAACACCTTCGACGCCGTGATTCCTCGATCGGTGCGCCTCGCGGAAGCGCCGAGCCACGGCGAGCCGATCACCGTCTTCGACCCGACGAGCACCGGCGCGCGCGCGTACTTCGACCTGGGCGACGAGCTGATCGCCGCGCTCCGTGCACACGACCTGATCCCCGCCCCGCGGCCGGAGGCCTCATCAGAGGGGACAGCCAGCGCACCGAGCACCGCGCTTCGCGCCGTCGTCGCCTCGACGCCGACGGCACTGGCGACGGTGCCGACGACCTCGCACGAGGTGGCCACGATTCCGCAGACCACACGCGACGTGATGACGCAGCCGCAGCCGCATACACCGTCCGATTCCGGAGCGCAGGAGCAGACGCATGGCGCGTAAGGGCGGACTCGGCCGCGGACTGTCCGCGCTCATCCCCGGCAGCGAACCGACGCCGCGCGACGAGCGCGTCCCCACCTCGGACGTTGCGCTCGCGGACATCGTCCCGAACCCGCAGCAGCCGCGCACGGTCATGGATCCCGGGCGCCTGCAGGAGCTCGCGGACTCGATCAAGATGTACGGGATCATCCAGCCGCTGCTGGTCACGCAGGAGATCGGCGTCGACGGACGCACCGTGTACCAGCTGATCGCCGGCGAGCGCCGCTTTCGCGCGGCGAAGGCCGCGGGCCTCGAGCGCGTCCCGGTCACGATCCGCCAGACCACGCCGCAGGAGCTCCTCGAGATCGCGATCGTCGAGAACGTGCAGCGTGCGGACCTCAACCCGATCGAAGAGGCGATCGCCTACCAGCGCCTGATGCAGGAGTTCGGCCTGACGCAGCAGCAGGTCGCGGAGCGCGTCGGCAAGTCCAGGACCGCAGTCGCCAATACGCTGCGCCTCACCGAGCTGCCGGCGGACGTGCGGGCCTCGATCACCAACGGCGAGATCAGCGAGGGCCACGGCCGCGCGCTCCTCGGCCTGCCGACCGAGGGCGAACGGCTCGCCGCGTGGCAGACCGTGGTCAAGCACGAGTTGAACGTCCGCGAGACCGAGCGCATGGTACGCGAGGGCGTGAAGCCGAAGCGGAAGACCGCCGAGGTGATCCCCGAGCGCGGCCCTGCGGCGATCACGTCCGGGTTCGAGGCGGCGCTGCAGCGCAGCCTGGGCACGAAGGTCGCGTTGAAGCGCACCCAGAAGGGGCGCGGCACGCTGACCATCCACTTCTACAGCGACGAGGAGCTGACCGGCGTCCTCGAACGGATTCTCGGAGAGGACGCACTATGAGGTCGGGTAGCACTGTCGCGGATCGCCTGAAGGAGATGGGCATCGAGCTGCCCCCGGTCCCGCAGCCGCTGGCGATCTACCGCCCGGCGGTGCGCACTGGCAACTACGTCTACATCTCCGGCCAGCTCCCGACCGTCGATGGCAAGATCCTCACGCCGGGTCGCCTCGGCGTGGACGTCAGCCCCGAGGACGCGAAGGCCGCCGCGCGCGTCGCCGCGATCAACGCGCTCGCCGCCGCGAACACGCTGCTCGGCAGCCTCGAGGGGTGTCGCGTGATCCGCACGGTCGGTATGGTCGCCTGCGCGCCCGAGTTCGTCGAGCACCCCGCAGTCGTCAACGGCGCGAGCGAGCTGCTCCGCGACGTCTTCGGCGAGGAGAAGGGCATCGGCGTCCGCCTCGCGTACGGCATCGCCTCTCTCCCGCTCAACTCGCCGGTCGAGGTGGAGCTGCTGCTGGAGGTGAGCTAATGCCGGGCCAGGGCAACCGCATCGACTTCGTCACCGGCGCGCCGGAGAAGTACGCCGACCTCGTCGACGCGCTCGCGAAGGTGCCGAACCAGTACCGCGACGCGCTCGCGGGCGCCTCGGACGCGTCGATGCGTGCCGAGCCGTCCGATGGCGGCTGGTCCGCGCAGCGCAACCTCGCGCACGTCGTGTTCACGTCTGAGGCGAACGACGTCTTCATCAACCAGATGGCGAAGATGACCTCCCCGGTGCGCAAGCAGTACCCGTCCGGCTACATCGCCGAGGATCTCGAGCCGCTGCCAAGCGCGGCACTGCTGACCCGCCTCGAAGCCGCGATCGGTCGCACCGTCGAGCTGCTGTCGCACACGCCCGACGCCGCCTGGGGTCGCCCCGGCGAGGTGCGCGGCAAGCGCCACTCCCTCCGCCAGATGGTGGTGATCCACACCGAGCACCTCGCGGAGCACCTCGTCGAGATCGCGCGCCTCGTCGTCCCGCCCGCCCCGGTGCGCCGCTAGGTCTCGGAGCCCCCCACCCCAACCCTCCCCCGCGCGGGGGGAGG
>CAMDAY010000090.1 GCA_945888895.1 Dehalococcoides mccartyi
TTACTGCGCGGTTTCGTGCCTTCGGCATCCCGCCCGCCTCGCAATCGCCGTTCACTCGGCCGGGCGTTAGAGGATTCACACACCGGCAACACTTCCGCAATGAGCAGTCAACGGATTCTGAGGAAGATGGCCTTGTCGATACAGCCGACGAGTTCGAGGAGGAACATCATGGTCATCACCAAGGGCTGCCCCCGCTGCCAGGGGGACCTCGCGCACGTCGACGACATTGGCGACGAGTATTACTCCTGCGTCCAGTGCGGCTTCGTGCGGTATGAGCACGGCGTGTCTGCACCGCGTGCGGTACGCCCGATGATCGCGGAGAAGCCGCGGCCGGTTGCGCTCACCCGCGACGAGGTTCACCGCCGCCGCATGCACCGCCGACTGGTCGAGCGCCAGGCCGCCGACACCTCGGTCGCGTAGCCCCATGTAGCACACAACAACAACGCCGCCCCTCGGTCAGTCTCGCCATCTGGCGAACCGACCGAGGAGCGGCGATTCGTTTCTGGCGCTGGTTACGGCTGGTAGCGGCGGAAGATCGCGCTCGCGTTCTGACCGCCGAGGCCGAACGAGTTCGATAGCACCACGTCGATCTCCGCGGCCTGCGGGGTATTCGGCGTCACGTCCAGGTCGCACTCCGGGTCGGGCACCTCGTAGTTGATCGTCGGCGGGATCGTCCGATGGTGCAGCGCGAGGACCGAGGCGACCGCCTCGATGCCGCCCGCGCCCGCGGCGAGGTGGCCGGTCATCGACTTCGTCGACGAGATGCGCACCCGCTTCGCCGCCTCGCCGAACGCCAGCTTGATCGCCTGCGTCTCCGTGCGGTCGTTGTACTGCGTGCTGGTGCCGTGCGCGTTGATGTAGTCGACCTCGCTCACGCCGACGCCCGCGTCCTTCATCGCGCGGAGCATGGCCATCGCCTGGCCCTGCGGGTCAGGCGCGGTGTCGTCGGTCGCGTCGAAGGACCAGCCGACGCCGGCGAGCTCGCAGTAGATGCGCGCACCGCGCGCGAGCGCGGACTCCTCGGACTCCAGCATCAGCACCCCGGCACCCTCGCCGAGGATGAAGCCGTCGCGGTTCGCATCGAACGGGCGGGAGGCGTGCGTCGGGTCGTCGTTGTTCTTCGACAGCGCGCCCATGCGCCCCATCGACGACAGCGCCAGCGGGGTGACCATCGCCTCCGCGCCCCCCGCGAGCAGCGCGCGCGCGTGGCCGAGGCGGATCAGGTTCAGCGCGTGGCCCAGGGCGTCCGTGCCGGAGGCGCAGGCGGTGTTGATCGTGGTGTTCGGCCCGCGCACGCCGATCTGCCGGGCGAGGCGCGCCGCGCCCATGTGCTGGCCCATGCGCGTGATGATGAACGGGTCGACCGCACGCGAGCCGCGCTCCAGGAAGACCTCCCACTCCGGCCCCATGTTGAACGTGTCGCCCGAGGTCGCCATGACGACGCCGATGTCGTCGCGCGTTTCGTCGGTCACCTCGAGGCCGGAGTCGGCGAGCGCCTGCACGCCGGCAGCGTGGGCGAACTGCGCGAAGCGGCCGGTGCGCCTCGAGATCTTGCGGTCGAGGTAGACGTCCGGGTCCCAGCCCTTCACCTCGCCGGCGATCTGGACGATGAGCTCGGTCGGGTCGAACTGGGTGACGCGGCCGATGCCGTTGCGCCCGGTGCGCAGGCCTTCCCAGTACTCGGCCGTGGTGTTGCCGATGGGAGTGACGGCGCCGAGGCCCGTGACGACGACGCGGTGGATCTCTCGACTCGTGCTACCCATGGCGCGGCTCCACTCCCATCGGCCGCTCCACCGCTGAGGTGGAGCGGCCGGGCGACGGGTCGAACTAGAGGCTGGCGATGCTCTGCAGGAACTCCCGGATGTTGAGGCTCAGCGCGGCGGGCTGGTCCGTGGGCACGGAGTGGCCGGCGTCCTCGATCAGCGACACGCGCGAGCCGCTGACGCGGCGGTGCAGACGCTGGATCGCCTCGGGCGTCAGCATGTCCGTCTCGGAGCCACGCACGATCATCGTGGGGCACTGCACGCGGTCGGCGCAGTCCCACAGGTCGGACAGGCGGCGCTGACCGGGATCCGGGTCGGGCGGGCGGCTGGTCGGGTCGCGGAAGATCGGGTCGAAGTCCCACACGTACGCGCCGTCGTCGTTCACCGTCAGCGAGGCGCGCACGCGGCGCTCGATCTGCTCGGTCGTCGCGTACGGGAAGAACTCGCGGAAGGACTCGATCGCGTCGTTGAGCGAGGCGAACGTGGCACCCGTGGCGAGCAGACGGCGGATCGTCTCGATGCCCGAGCGCAGCACCTCGGGTGCCGTCTCGACGACCACGAGGGCGGTCGTCATCTCCGGGTGCTCGGCGGCGTAGCAGATCGCGTTCGCGCCGCCCATGGAGTGCCCGATGAGCGTCACGGAGCGCAGCCCGAGGCTCTCGATGATCGCCTCGAGGTCCTCCATCTGCGTGGCGCGGGTGTAGTCGCGGTCGGTGGCGCGGTCGCTCTGGCCGTGGCCGCGCTGGTCGATGGCGATCACGCGGAACTCCCGGGCGAGGTCCTGTGCGGTCTCGGTCCAGGCCTCGGAGGTCTCGGCGTAGCCGTGCAGCAGCACCACGGCGTGTCGCGTCCGGGTGTCGCCCCACTCGCGGTAGTGGAACCGGAGGCCGTTGGCCTCGACGAACTCGTCGCGCGGTCGGGTGGAGTTGCTCATGCGGCGGTGACCTCAGTTCAGGGGAGGCGGCGTCAGCCTCGACGGCTCGGACGCGCGCTCGAAAGGGGCGAAGTAGGCCGATGATATCAGCGGCCTCGGCTAGAGACGTCATTCTATAAACAAACGTTATTGACGTGGAGGCAAGCAGATCCGAGCCGGGAAGCCCTCACCCCCACCCTCTCCCATAAATGGGCGAGGGGGCCGGAGCGGAGCGGCTCCTTGATAGGTCGCGGGGAGATCAGAACCCTCTCCCATGAATGGGAGAGGGCAGGGTGAGGGTTTCCGCGGTTCCTCGCGCCTCGCTCCTACACCGACGCCGCGAGCACGTTGGCGACCGGGGTGCCCTCGGCCAGCGGCATCCACGCCTTGCCGCGGTCGTGCGAGGCGTAGAGGCGCGGGCCGGCGGCGACGAACGTGACGTCCTCGAGGTCGTGCGGGCGGACGACGGCGGGGACGCGCTCCCACTCGTCCTCGGGGCCACGCGGGCCGTCGAGGAGCACGCGCGCCCAGGTCAGGCCGGCGTTCATCGAGCGGTGCAGGGTGCCCTCGATGCCCACGCCGTCGCTGCCGCTCTTCGCGAGCGAGAAGACGAGGGCGTCCGTGGGGTCGGGCAGGACGGCGAGGCTGCCTCCCCACGACCGGTCCAGGTCCTTGAGCGAGCGCAGCCACGTGTGGCCCTCGTCCGTGCTGCGATAGAGGCCGGTCGAGGTGGTGACGAAGAGCCGGTCGGTGATGTCGCCGTGGCCGTAGAGGCGGTGGACGTGCGCGTCGATGTCGCTGGAGCGCGGGAGCCAGGTCGCGCCGTCGTTCGGCGTGAACCAGACGCCCGCGGCCTCGAACGCGACGACCAGGCCGCCTTTGACCTCGAGCACCCCGGTGACGGCGATGCCGCTGGTGAGGCGTCCGAGGGCGGGCGCGAGCGTGAGGCCGGTCGTGCCGGGGATCGGCGTCCACGTGTCGCCCTCGTCGGTCGAGCGCAGCAGGTCGCCGTTCGCGCCGCCGAGGTAGAGCGAGTCCCGCGCGACGTACACGGCGGTGGTGGCGTCGCTCGACACCTGTCGCCAGCGCAGGCCGTTGTGCAGCCATGCGCCCTCGACGCCGCCCGCGAGGGCGAGGTCGCCGCGCGCGTCGATCGAGGTGATGCGCGGGCCGTCGATGGTGCGCTCGATGCGGCCGCCGGGGATGCACTCGTACAGGCCGTCGTCCGCGCCGACGAGGAGGCCGAGCGGGGTGTGCTTGCGGGCGTACGCGCCGCCTCGGGCCCGACGAGGTGCGCGGTCGGGCGGGCGGTTCATGCGCGCTCGCGCCCATCGCCTGCGGACTCGAGACGACGCCGCACCGCCTGCACGATGCGCGGCAGCGCCTCGCCCGAGGGGAGGCGGACGACGATCGTGGCGAGGTCGGTGAGCGCGGTCTGCTCCGGGTTCACCTCGATCAGCGGGATGCCGCGGGCGGCGGCGTCGGCCGGGTACTGCGCGGCGGGGTAGACGACTGCCGAGGTGCCGATGGTCATGAAGCAGTCGGTCTTCCAGACCTCCTCGGAGCAGCGCCGCAGGGTGGTGGGCGGGATCATCTCGCCGAACATGACGGTGTCGCTCTTCACGATGCCGATGCAGTCCTCGTGCGGGCAGTGCGGCGGCAGGTCCTCCGGGTCCACGGGGAACTCGAGGCGCGGCCAGCGCCGGCCGCACATCATGCAGCGCATCCAGTGGCGGTTGCCGTGGATCTCGGTGAGCGACCGTTGTCGCGCGCGGCGGTGGAGGTCATCGACGTTCTGCGAGATCAGGTGCGCGAGGACGCCGAGCTGCTCCAGCTCCGCGAGCGCGTAGTGCCCCGCGTTCGGCTGCGCGGCGTCCAGGGCCTGCCCGAACGCGCCCGCGGGCTCCTCGAGGCGGCGCTGCCACCATCGCTTCGGGTCGGCGGCGAACGTCTGGTACTGGTTCATCGGCGGTTCGCCGTTGGTCGTCCAGAGGCCGCCCTCGCCGCGGAACGTGGGGATGCCGGACTCCTTCGACATCCCGGCCCCCGCGAGCGCGACCACGTGCCGCGACCGCGCCAGCAGCGCCGCCGCATCCTCGATCGCCTCGTCGTTCGTCGCCTCACGCATGCGCGGCATGTTACCGCGCGAGGCGCGGAGCGGCGTCGTAGGATGCGGACGGCTGGCGGCGATCAGATTTGGGGACGCGCGATGTTCATCGGCGAGTTCTTGCGACGTTCAGTACTTGGCCACGCCGTCGTCGCGCTCGGTATTGCGCTCAATACAGTCGGCGTCTTCATCTTTGTATGGTTCTCGACGGCGACGATCCCCGAGATTCTCCCTTGGTACATCGCGCTCGTGACGCTGACTCTTGCGATCGGCGGCTATCTCACTTGGCGAGAGGAACGCGTTAAGACCGGGGATCTGGAGAGTCTTATTTCGGTTTCCGTCACCGTCGGAAGCTATTCACTCAACGCACCTGATCCCGGCGCGAACAAGTGCTCGATCAAGGTTCACGTGCTGTGGAGCATTTGGTTCGAGCGCGATGTCGCGACCGATCAGGTCGGTGTGAACCTCGTGGAACATTACATTTGGCCCCGCTGGAAGTTCTGGGCCACGCGCAGTACGCCCGTTAGGAGCATCCCTCGGCAGGGATTCGAATCGACGGAATATCGCGAACAACTGAGGCTCGGTATGAACCAGCCGTTTCGTGATGAAGGAATCTTCGAGCATGTAGGTGATCGTCCGGCTGACAACGTCGGATGGGGGCTGGTGTTCGTCCTTAAGACTGGCGTTCCGGGCCGTGAGTACCGCATTCCCCTGGCGGTTGATTGGGACCAGGTCCGGAACCGTCGCGATCATGCGCCGCTATGATCACCGTGCCCACGCCGGTGGCGACGGCCGTTAAACTAACTCCATGACACTCCCCGCAGCCCTCGAGGTCGTGCCGCTGGCGGCGCCGGTGGCGTCGAGGATCACCGTGCCCGGCTCGAAGAGCGAGACGAACCGCGCGCTGATCCTCGCCGCGCTCGGCGAGGGGACGGTGACGCTGCACGGCGCGCTCTGGTCCGACGACACCGAGGTGATGGTGGCCTGCCTGCGCACCCTCGGCGTCGAGGTCGAGGTGCTGCCCGACGAGGCTGAGCCCTCCAACCGAACGTTCATCGTCGACGGGTGTGGGGGCGAACTGGCGCCCGGCGGGACGGTCGCGCGGCCCGTCGAGTTGTACGTCGGCAACGCGGGCACGGCGGCGCGGTTCCTGACGGCACTGGTCGCCCTCGGGCAGGGCGCGTACAAGCTCAGCGGCACGCCGAGGATGCACGAACGCCCGCAGGGCGCGCTGTTCGAGGCGCTGCGCCAGCTCGGCTACCGCGTGGACGCGGGCGGTCCGAACGGCGACCGCATGCCGGTGGTCGTCCACGGCGACGGCGCGCACCCCGGCGCGTGCGAGGTGAGCATCGCGGAGTCTTCGCAGTTCGCCTCGGCGCTGCTCCTCTGCGCCGCGCAGGGCGATTGGGAGGTCACGGTCATCGGCGCGAACGCGGACGAGTCGCCCTACGTCGTTATGACGGAGCAGGTGATCGACGCCTTCCCACAGACGTTCCTCGACGACCTCGAGGATGCCGAGTACCTGATCGAGGGCGACACTTCGTCCGGCTCCTACTTCGTCGGGGCGCAGCTGCTGCAGGCGCTCGTCGCCGCCTCGGCGAACGACGTTCGAGGCGAGACCGCGCGCATCGACGTGCCGAACTGGCCGCACTCCGGCTGGCAGTTCGACGAGCGCTTCGGCGCGTTCTGCGAGGCCGCGCTGCGCGGCGACGTCCCGTCCGCGGTCTCGCGCACGACCGACCTGGGCGACAGCATCCTCACCGCGATCGTCTGCGCGCCGCTGCTCTCGAAGCCCGTGCGGTTCGTGGGCCTCGAACGCCTGCGGGTGCAGGAGTGCGACCGTGTCGCCGCGCTGCACGAGGGCCTCACGCGCTGCGGCGCAGACATCGAGATGATCGGCGACGACCTGCTCGTGCGGCCCTCGGCGCCCGGCGCGCTGCACGGCGCGACGATCGAGACGTACGACGACCACCGCATCGCCATGTGCTTCGCGATGCTCGGCCTGTTCGTGCCGGGCATCGTGATCCTCAACCCGGCGTGCGTGTCGAAGACCTTCCCCAACTTCTTCACGAAGCTCGCCACCCCCGCGCCGGATGGCCTCGGCGTCACGCTCCTCGACGGGAGCGAGGGGGCCGCGAAGCGCCCGCTCGCGCTCGATTCGCTCGACGCGTAGCGGAGAGCCGAGCCGGGAAACCCTCACCCCCACCCTCTCCCGTAAACGGGCGAGGGGGCCGGAGCGGCTCGCGTTCCTCCTCGGATGTTGGTGGGACACAGTCCTTCAGAACCCTCTCCTGCGAAGCGGGAGAGGGCAGGGTGAGGGTTTCTGCGGTTCGAGTTGGGGGCTCCCCGCGCCCGGCGCCGCTCGTTCGCACTCCGTTCGCGACCTCGCGGCGGCGCTGCCGTAGGATCGAGGTGAACCAACCGGAGCCCCGCGCCGTCAGGCGCATCGAGAGGCACGCGTGAGCCGCACCGTCCGATACAGCATCGTCGCGTCGATCGTCCTCGTGGTCGGTGGGATCTTCGTGTGGCGCGACGTGCTGCCGAGGTACACGCAGCGCGGCGCGGCGGAGCTCGGCGTCCTCGACACCTCGGTGCGGCCGGTGGTCGGCGGGAAGGCGCCGGACTTCGTGCTGAAGGAGCCGGGGACGGGCAAGCTGGTGAAGCTGTCCGACTTCCGTGGGAAGCCGGTCGTCCTCAACTTCTGGGCGACGTGGTGCGGCCCGTGCCGGCAGGAGATGCCGGAGTTTCAGGAGACGCACGAACGTCGAGGCGCGACGGACGTCACGTTCCTCGCCGTCAACTTCCGCGAGTCGGACGACGCGGTGCTGTTCTTCCAGAAGCAGCTCGGCCTGACGTTCCCGGTGGTCCTCGACCGGCAGGGGAGCGTGGCGCAGCACTACGGCGTCGACGGCTTCCCCGCGACGTTCTTCATCGACAGGGACGGGATCGTGCGCGCGAAGAACCTCGGTCCGGTGCTCGGCCCCGTGCTGCTCGAGGGCCTGCGCGCCGCCGGCGTCCCTGAAGCAGCGGCGCGCTGACGATGGTCGAGGAGCCGAACGCCCAGTCTGCCTCGCCGCCGCCGAACATGCGCGTCGACTACGCGTTCCTCTGCGACGCGGCGACTGAGCACGCCGGCAAGGTCAACGCGCTCGGCATCGGCATCGACCACCTCGGCGTGCCCACGCTGCCGGTCACGCATCCTCGACTGACCTTCGTCGCGCGACTGGTGTTCGAGGACGCCGGCGGCACGGCCGTCCCGTTCCGTGTGCGCATGGTGGACGCCGACGGCCGCGACGTGATGCCGCCCGTCGATGGCCAGTTCATGGTCCAGGCCGCGCCCGGTCGCCGCCTCGACGGCGCGAGCCTGCTCGTCGACCTCGTGAACCTCGAGTTCACCTCGACCGGCCCGCACGAGGTGCAGCTGTCCAGCGAAGGCGCCGTCCTCGCCACGCTCCCGATCGAGGTGTGGCGGGTGACGACGTC
>CAMDAY010000091.1 GCA_945888895.1 Dehalococcoides mccartyi
GGGAATGCGGTACCCGATCGCGCCAGCGCCACGCGAGGACGAGGACGATCGCGTAGAGCAGTGAGGCACCTAGGGTGAGTTGAAGGTACGCGATCGCCGGCGCCCGGCGGCTGGGCCCCAGCATGTCGGTCCATCCGACGGCCGAGCCCGTCCCGGGGAAGAACTCGAGCAAGAACAGACGCGACGTCGCGATGGAGTAGAGCGCCACGAGCGCGAGCCCGGTCGCTGCGACCGCCACGGATGCTGCGGTCGAGGTGGAGGTCGGCGTCCTCACAGGAGTGGCGACGGCTGAGTCATCGGGCGTCTGATGCGCCACCGCCCGCCGTTCGTGCGCCATGCGCACCATCGTACCGCGTACTCGGAATGGCGCGACCTTTGAGGGGGGTGAGTCCTCGCGGTGCGATCCGCAGGCGCTACCGGGGGGCGAGGATCCGCTGTCGCGCGAGGAGGACGCGTGGGCACGTGAGGCGCACCGGTTCCGGGAAGACCATGCCCGCCGGTTCGGGCGGGGTCAGGACGGCATCCAACGGCTGCTGGTGGTCAACGGCGCGGGGCCTCTCCGCAGACTTCTGCCGCCTCTTGAGGATGGCATCCCGAACTGCGTCGTGCGCGCGGGCCAGGCGCGCACTGTCCCCCGATAGTCCGGGGCCTCGACGCGACGACGCGAAGAAGCCCGCCGCCGGCGGGCTTCTTCATGTCCGGCGCTGCTCACGGGCGCGTCACGCCCTCGCGTTCGTGATCGCGAGCACCACGCGGAGCGCGGTCACCACGCTGAGCAGCGTCGCGGTGCCCAGGTACAGCAGCTGCGCACCCAGCGTGGCGCTGTCCGTACCCGCCGTGATGCTGTGGACGATCGCGAGGATCATCGCGCCGAACGCGAGCGCGTGGATCGCGCGCCACGCCGCGTAGGGGATCCGCGCCCGCGCCCACGAGGTCGCCGCGATCAGCACCAGCACCAGTCCCGCCGCCGTCCCCATCGCGATCTCGCCGGTGAGGCGCTCGGAGGCGAACGGGATGATGGCGGCCCACGGCGTCACGCCCGACTCGGCGTGCGTCACGAGCACGACCACGTGCAGCACGGTCGCGATCATGGCGGCGAGCGTCCACTCCCGGTGGAGGTCCATCACCCACTTCTGCGACAGCCGCCCACCGAGCCCCTTCGAGGACACGAGCGTGCCGAAGACCATCGACAGCCAGAGCGCGACATAAGCGAGGAGCCCGAGCGCGCGGCCGGCCCACCACAGCAGCGGCTGCTCGGCCAGCGCCATCGTGCTCCACAGCTGCAGCAGCAGGAACGGCGTAAGCGCGCCGGCGAGGCCGTATAGCAGCGCGATGAGCGCGGCGGGCAGGCGTGAGGTCGCGGGTGCCGGAGTCAGACGAGCCATCGTCGCATCCCCTCGGTCATCTCCCACTGGCCTTCACGGCGGAGCAGTGCCTCCGCACCGGACGCTGCCAGCCCCGCCAGCGCCGCCTCCGGCTGCGCGATCAGCGCCGTCGCCAGCGCGTCCGCGGTCGCCGCGTCTCGCGCGACCACCACGGCGTCCGTCACGGCGTGGCGCGAGGGTCCGCCTCGCGCGGGGTCGATGATGTGGTGCGCATCCTCGCCCGCCGCTCGCCAGCGCCGCCGGCTCGTCGAGGAGGTGCACACGGCGCCCGCCTCGAGGCTCACGGCGAGCCCGTCGCCCGCGCCGACCACCCACGGCTTCCCTCGCTCATCGCGTCCGGCGACGCGAATGTCGCCGCCGCCGTCCACCAGGTAGTCGGTGCAACCGGCGGCTTCCAGCTGCTCCGCCACGCGGTCGACGGTCCAGCCCTTCGCGATGCCGCCGAGGTCGAGCGTGCCGGTGCCGGAGATCCGGACGATGCCGCGCTCCACCTCGATGCGCAGGGCGTCGGCCGGCGGCGCGAATGCGAGCTGCGGGCCATCGGCGCGGTCGCGGAGAACCTCGAAGGTACGGTCGTACCCGGCGGCGCTGAGCGCCGCGCCGATGCGCGGGTCGAAGGCGCCCTGCGTTGCCACGCCGACCTCGAGGGCGCGCGTCACGAGGTCCGCGAGGTCCGCGTCTTGCACGCACCGCTCGCGGTTGAGACGCGAGAGCAGCGAGTCGGACCGAAAGCGCGAGTAGCGTCGCTCCGCCGCGTGCACCATCTCCTCGAAGGGGGCGAGGTCGAGCCCGGCGGGCGTGCCGATCCACCAATCCGTGTTCATCGCGCCGAAGGTGCGCGTGTTCATGACGCCCTTGACCGTCTGGTGACGATGCGCGGTGTTGGCACGGGCGTTGCCTTCGTCGCGGGGGCGACGACGGGCGTGGCAGTGGCTGGTGCCGCGACAGTCGCCGCTGCGCCCCCCGGCGCGGGCGCCGATGCGGCGGGCGACGCTGGTGCCGGAGCGGTCGTTACGGGCGCGCTCGTTGCCTGTGCGGTTGGGGTCACGCTCGCGACGCCGGGCGTCGGGGCGGTGATCATGGGCGTCGACGATGGCAGAGCCGGCGGTGCGGGTGGGGTGGCGGAGATCGCCTCCTGCGACAGCGCGAGGCTCGCCTCGGCGCCGTCGGGCAGCGCGGCCGGTTGCTCCACCCTCAGCACGCCAAGCCATGCCGCTGCCAGGGTCATCGCCGACCCGGCGGCCACCGAGAGGCGAGCGAGTGTCTTGCGTTCCTGCGTGGCGGTCATCGGCGTGCTCCCCGAACGGACGAACGGGACTCCCGGCGATCCTCGCGGTCATCGTCATCGCCGTCGTCGTGGTCATCCCCGGACGTGCGCGAGCGATCCTGGTGCTCGTCGTCGTCGTCGTCATCGTCCTTGTCGTACCCACGCGCGGGAGCCGCGATCACGTACAGGTACTCGACCGGCCCCGCCGGCGTCTGGACGACCTGGCTGCTCGCGATCTGCTCGCCGAGCGCGAGTGTGATCGTCGGGCCTCCCGGCGTCGTGACCAGCGCCTGTTCGGCGCTCGCCGTCGCGACCGGGCTGCTGCTCGTCGCCTCGGTCGAGCCGCCCAGACCGAACGTCGCCAGGGTGGCCGTCACCGCCGATGCGGCGACGATCACCCCCGCCGCCGCGTATCCGATTAGCGTTGTCGTGCTCATGTGCGCCTCCGTCCTTCCAACGAAGGATCGCCTGCTTCCGTTGGTGCCGCCTTTCGCTCCCTGTGAGTTCTCAAAGGAACCGGCTCAAACGTCGCTCACACGAAACGGCGATACGCTGGCGACATGAGACTGCTGGTCGCCGAAGATGACCCACGACTCTCCCGCATCCTGAAGCGGGGGCTGGACGCGGAAGGGCATGTCGTGGACGTGGTCCACGACGGCGACGAAGCGTTCGCCAGCGGCAGCGATCCCGCCTATGACCTGTTGGTGCTGGACGTGATGATGCCGGGCATCGACGGCTTCGAGGTCGTCCGCCGCCTGCGCGCTGCCGGCGTCGCCACCCCCACGATCATGCTCACCGCCCGTGGCGAGGTGGACGACCGCGTGCAGGGGCTGGACAGCGGTGCGGACGACTACCTCGTCAAACCGTTCGCATTCGAGGAACTGTCCGCGCGCATCCGCGCGCTTGGTCGCCGCCCGGTGACGCAGCAGGATGCATTGATCTGCGGCGGCGTGGAGTTGGACATCGTGCGGCACGAGGTGCGCCGGCACGGTGAGCGCGTGGACCTGTCGCCCACGGAGTTCCGGCTGCTGGAGACCCTGATGCGCAACGCGGGCCGTGCGCTTTCGCGGCCCGTCCTGCTGTCGCGCGTGTGGGGCTACGACGATGAACCGGAGTCGAACGCCGTCGACCTCTACATCCACTACCTGCGTCGCAAACTGGGTGATGCCGTCACCATCTCCACCGTGCGCGGGCTCGGCTACCGCCTCGACGCAGAGGACGCGCGATGATCCACGCCGCGCGCCTGCGGCTCACCGCGTGGTACGCGGCGATCGTGCTCGCGATCCTGCTCGTCCTCGGGGTCGCGGCCTCCGTCACGATGCGTCGCACGCTCCTCGGCGCGATCGACCGCGACCTCCGAGTCGTGGCGGAGGGCGCGAGCCTCGCCGGCCTCGAGGACGGGCGCGAGGGGCGTCAGGGGCGTGGGCGTGGATCGGACGAGTCTGAGGGCGACTCGCACCGGGAGTATGCGGACACGTTCGTGCTCGTGGTCGCGCCGGATGGACGCGTCGTGTCCAGCCCATCGTGGGTCGACGCGGACGAACTCGCCGGCGAGCACGTTGCGGAAGCAGCACTGCAGGGGCGGAGCGAGCTGCGGACGGTCGAGGTAGACAACGAGCGGTTCCGCATCTACACGACCCCGGCCCGTGACGACGGACGCATCGTCGGCGCGGTTGTCGGCGGTAAGAGCCTCGGCGCGCATGAGCGCGACCTGCGACTGCTGCTCACGATCCTCGTGGGCACCGGCAGCGTGGGCGCCCTCCTCGCGGTGGCCGGTGGTTACGTATTCGCGGGCCGCGCCCTGGAGCCGATCCGTGTGGCGTACGAGCGTCAACGGCGCTTTGTCGGGGACGCGTCGCACGAACTGCGCTCCCCGCTCGCCGTGATCCGCGCCTCCGCCGACCTGCTGCTGCGGGAGCGGCTGGCCTCCGGCCAGCGCGAGTCCGCCGAAGAGATCCGCGACACGGCGATCGAGGCATCGGCGCTCATCGATGACCTGCTGGCGCTCGCCCGCCTCGATCGTGAGGGCGTGACGGCCGCCTCCGAGGTCGTGGACCTCGCGACCGTGGTGGCGGGCGCCCTCGACCAGATGCGGCTGCTGCTCGAGGAGCGCGGCACGACACCCTCCACCGACCTGCGGTCGGCGCCTGCGCGCTGCCCGCAGGCGGCGGTGCAGCGCATCACGCGCGCGCTCCTTGAGAACGTGATCGCGCACACGCCCCCCGGCACTGCCGTTGACGTCACCACGGTCATCGAGGACGACGCCGCGGTGCTCCGCGTGCGTGACCACGGCCCCGGCGTGGCGGCATCAAACCTGTCGACGCTCCTCGATCGGTTCGCGCGCGTGGACAAGGCGCGCACGCCGGGCACGGGCTCCGGCCTCGGCCTCGCGATCGTGGCTGCGCTGGCGCGGCGCTTCCGCGGCACCGTCGCCGTCTCCAACGCTGAAGGCGGTGGACTGCAGGTGGACGTGCGACTCCCGCTGGCAACTCGCCCCACGGCGTAGGCCGTGCGCAGCTGGTGGGAGTCGAAGCCGGTGGCCGGGTGGCACGGCCGCGTGCCACGCTTCGGTTCCGCCCGAGGATCCGCGTTCGTCCGTCGGCATCTGAGCGACGGCGGTGGATGCGCGATCCGCGAGTGTCGGTACCCTGTTCAGTACCCGACACCACTCCGGTGCGGTCGGATCTGAATCTAGAAGTGTGGTCGGGGCACACAGATTCGAACTGTGGGCCTCTGCGTCCCAAACGCAGCGCTCTGCCAGGCTGAGCTATGCCCCGACGACCGGTTCGACGCTAGGCGCGTCGAGGAGTGCGCGTCAACCGCGCTAGTCCTTGCGGCGCGCGACGCCTCGGATCTCCTCGATGGTGGCGACGCCCTCCGCGGTGAACCACTCCTCGAGCTCGCGCAGGATGTTCCACGGCGCGGCGGGGTCGAGGAACGACGCGGTGCCGACCTGCACGGCGGTCGCCCCGGCCATGATGAATTCGACGCAGTCGAGGCCGGTCATGATGCCGCCGGAGGCGACGACCGGGATCTCGACGACGGACGAGGCCTGGAAGACGTTCCGCATGGCGATCGGCTTCACCGCGGGGCCGGAGAGCCCACCGAACCCGTTGGCGATCACGGGACGTCGGCGCTTTGCGTCGATCGCCATCGCGGGGATCGTGTTGGAGACGGTGAGGGCGTGGGCGCCCGCGCGCTCGACCGCCTCGGCGATCGGGCGGACGTCGGCGACGCTGGGGGTGAGCTTCACGAGGAAGGGGAGGGAAGTGGCGTTCGCCACCTCGCGCACGACCGCGGCGGCGTGGTGCACATCCTGGCCGAACTCGAGGCCGCCCGCCTCGACGTTCGGGCACGAGATGTTGACCTCGAGCGCGGCCACGCCGGGGACGCCGTCGAGGCGCGCGGCGAGTGTGCCGTACTCCTCCAGGGTGTAGCCCATGATGTTCACGATCGCAGGCACGTTCCACCGTTCCCAGACCGGGCAGATGGTGTTGATGAGCGCCGACACGCCGATGTTCTGGAACCCGATGGCGTTGATCATCCCGGCGGCGGTCTCAACCGTCCGAGGCGTGCCGTTACCTCGACGCGGCTGGATAGTTGTGCCCTTGGAAACGATCGCGCCGAGTTGCTCCAGGTCGAAGTGCTTCCCGATCTCGATGCCGTTGGAGAAGGTGCCGGACGCCGTCATCACGGGGTTGCGGAGCCGCAACTCGAGCTTGTGCTGCGGGGCGAGGTTGACGGACAGGTCCACGGGGGCGTCCTCGGTCGGCGGGGAGTGACCTCGATGATACCGCGCGCCGTCCGAGACTGCCCGAGAGGGCCGACGACGCAGAACGGCGCCCCCGAGGGAGCGCCGTTCGTGACTGCGATGCTGACTGGCCGAAGTCGGGCTCGACTACAGTTCGTCGGCCAGGCCGACCTCTGCCACCTTCGAGGTGCGCATGGCGGATCGGTTGGCGTCGTTGCGGAGCGTGTTCGTCTGCTCCCACATCACGGACTCGTTGGAGTTCGCGAACGCCTTGATGGCACCACAGCGCTTGCACACGCCCTGGCTCTCGCGGCCGTTCGGCTCCTCGATGCGCCAGTGGTGCACGCACGTCCTGGCGGCGGGCGTTGCCGCCGACTCCACGGTCTTCTCGTTGGTCTGGGTCGCTGCGCGAACCATGGGTACCATCTTTCTTCGCGGTGACGACACCCCGCAGTGTGTAGCCTGTCGTCGCCTGCGCTAGCGCCAGCCGCGTCCCCTCGGTTACGGCCACCGGTCTACACGTCCGGCTCGCACTAGATCATCCAGCAGCACCGGATCATCGTCAACGTTCTCATGCTAAATAAGTGCTAAACTTCGTTAATCATCCGACTCATTCTCTCGCAGATCCCTGCGTTTTCGCGCAGGGAGCGGAATCCGTATACTCGACTCAGCACACTAGGCACCGCGGACGAGTACTCCGAGGCTGGGCTGCCACCAGATGGCGTCAGCGCTCCCCGTATGACCTTCAACGAATGACACCCGCCGAAGGTTCCCTCGAGCGTCGCGAGCCGGACAAGACGTAAGGAACACGAATTGGTCGACCAGAACGCGGTGATGGCCGCGTTGCAGAACGTGAACGACCCCGAACTGCATCGCTCCATCGTCTCTATGAATATGGTCCAGAACCTCGCGATCGACGGTGGCAAGGTCACCTTCGATGTGATTCTGACCACCCCGGCGTGTCCGTTGCGTGCCACGATCGACACCGACGTGCGCGCCGCGCTCGCGCAGGTCCCAGGCATCGATGACATCGAGATCGGCTGGGGTGCCGATGTGCGCGCCGCCAGCCGGCCGGACGCCCCCAAGCCGGTCGAGGGTGTGAAGAACGTCATCGCGGTCGCCTCCAACAAGGGCGGCGTGGGCAAGTCCAGCGTTTCGGTGAACCTCGCCGTGGCGCTCGGGAAGCTCGGCGCGCGGGTCGGGATCCTCGACGCGGACATCACGGGCCCCAACATCCCGACGATGCTGGGCATCGAGGGCGGCATCCTCGCCTCCGGGCAGGAGGGCCTCCACCCGATCGATGCCTACGGCGTGAAGGCCGTCTCGATCGGCTTCGTCCTGCCCAAGGGCACGCCGGTCGTGTGGCGCGGCCCGATGATCGGCTCCGGCGTCCGCCAGTGCCTGCGAGACGTCGACTGGGGCGAGCTCGACTATCTGATCGTGGACCTGCCGCCGGGCACCTCGGACGCGTCGATGACGCTGGCCCAGGAGTGCCTGATCGCGGGCGTCGTGATCGTGTCGAGCCCCTCGAAGGTGTCCGTCGAGGACGCCACGAAGGCGGTCGGCATGTTCGACCGGCTCGGCGTGCCGATCTTCGGCGTGATCGAGAACATGAGCGGCGATATCTTCGGTCGCGGCGGCGCCGCCGAGGCCGCCGATGAACTGGGCGTTGAGTTCCTGGGCGAGCTGCCCCTCGACGCCGCGATCCGCGAGGGCGGCGACACGGGCGTGCCCGTGGTCGCCGGGCACCCCGACACTGAGATCGCACAATCCTTCATCCATCTCGCCGAGCAGGTAGCCGCGCGCTGCTCGGTGCTTCAGTACGCCGGCGAAGCGG
>CAMDAY010000092.1 GCA_945888895.1 Dehalococcoides mccartyi
ACCCCACGAGGAGAACACGGCATGCACGAGGCGCTCCAACTGACCGGTGAGATCCCGTCGCTGCGTAGTCCGGTGCTACTGGCGGCGTTCAACGGCTTCACTGACGCCCACGGCGGCGCGGTGGCCGCAGTTCGCTACCTCGCCGAGCAGTGGCACGCCCAGCCCCTCGCCACGATCGACCCGGAGCGGTTCTACGACTTCACCGTGCAGCGCCCCCGCGTGCGCCTCGACCGGGGCGAGCGCGTGACCGACTGGCCGATGAACGCGTTCGCCGTCGCCAGCCCGCCCGGCGCCGATCGCGACTTCGTGCTGTTCACCGGCATCGAGCCGCACCTGCGCTGGAAGACCTTCGTCGCGGCGATGGAAGACCTCCTCCGCGCGCTCGACTGCACCACCAGCGTGACGCTCGCCGCGCAGCCCGCGGCCGTGCCCCACACGCGCCCGCTCCCCGTCACGCTCTCCGCCTCGCATCCGGAGTTCGAGGACACGTTCGGC
The DNA here is from genome assembly GCA_945888895.1 of Dehalococcoides mccartyi. Lineage (GTDB taxonomy): Bacteria > Chloroflexota > Dehalococcoidia > UBA2979 > UBA2979 > SHYQ01. Next base: position 496 of record CAMDAY010000092.1, read on the forward strand.
CTGAAGGCGCCGGCCTCGAGGTACCAGGGGCCGACCGGCATCGTCGGGGTGCTGAACCTGCACCTGCGCGCGCTGGGCTGGAAGAACGCCAGCCTCTGGGCGATGACCCCGCACTACCTGACCGTTGGCCCGAACCCGAACGTCGGAGTCTCGCTCGTCGACCGCATCGACCACGCCTTCGGCACAACCACTTCCCGCACCGGCCTCGAGGAGCAAAGCCTGCTGTTCGAGGACCAGGTGCGCGAAGCCCTCGAGGACTCCTCGGACGCCGGCATGTACGTCCGCCAGCTCGAAGAGCAGTACGACACCGAGCGCCCCGGCCAGGCCACCTCGATGCTCTCCGCGGACGACGCGGATGACCTTCCATCGCCCGGTGAGTTGCTGGACGACCTCGAACGCTTCTTGCGCGACCAGCAGAAGCCGAACCAGTAGTTATGACCCCCTCGCCCATGTATGGGCGAGGGTTGGGGTGAGGGCTCCGCGGCTCCGCGCTACCTCGCCATCGTCAGCACCACAAACGCCACGATCGCGAATATCGCGACCGTCAGCAGAAGCACCGGGTCGCGCGCGATCAGCTCATCAGCGTTGCGCTCCGGCGAGCGCATCGCAGTGACCCTGTAGCGCACGAGGCCGAACGCGACCAGCGGCACGGTGACCACCATGGCGTGGTTCGCCGGCAGGTTCGGTGCCATCCACGTGTACATCGCATACGCCACCACCGTCACCAGCGCGACGCCACGCGCCGCGCGCGCCGCGCCCGACTCGCCGTACACGCGCTGCGATGCACGATGCTCGTCTGCCTCGTCGTGCAACAGTTGCCGCTCCTGCGCGCGCTTCACCAGCACGACATACGCCGCTCCGAGCGCGGTGCAGACCAGGATCCACGAGGACACCGGCATGTCGATCACCTCGGCCCCCGCGACCACGCGCAGGACGAACCCCGTCGCGACCGCGACGACATCGAGGCCCGCGAAGCGCCGCAGCATCAGCGTGTAGGCGATCGTTACGAGCGCGTACGCGCCTATCGTGTAGAACAGCGGCGCACTGACGTAGGCCGCGATCGTCAGCGCGGCGAAGATCAACCCGAGGCCCGACGCGATCGCGCCGTCGATCGGCAGCAAGCCACCAGCGATCGGTCGGTCCTGCTTCGTGGGGTGCAGGCGATCCGCGCCGACATCGCGCGCGTCGTTGAGCAGATACCCACCTGAGGCAGCGAGGCACAGCACCACGAACGCGAGCGATGCCCAGCCGAACAGCCGCACCGCCAGCGCGCCGTCCGAGGAATCCCAGCCGCTGCCCGCCGAGAACAGCAGCGGCGCGAAGGCGATGAGGTTTTTCTGCCACTGGCCGGGGCGCATGGAGCGCCACAGGGCGACCGACACGTTCTGCCCCCCGGCGCGTAGCGCCGCCTTTCCGCCGCTGCTTGACGTCATCGGCCCTCCCGCACATCCGCGCTCGCTGCCTTAGCCCGCCCGAGCGTACCCCGTGACGCGGGCATGCGCCGCGACCTACCGTGGAGGCACAGGAGCACTCGATGGCGGACGACCCCACCTCGAACGGCACGCGTCACCGCCTCACCGGCTGGGGCCGCACCACGCCGTCCGTCGCAACGGTCGTCCATCCCCCGACGCGCGAGGATGTACGCGCGGCGTTTGAGGCAGCCGGGACGCGGGGCCTGATCACGCGTGGGCTCGGGCGCGCGTACGGCGACGCCGCTCAGAACGGCGGCGGGACGGTACTGGACGGCACTGCTCTCACCGCGATCGGCCCGATCGACGGCCCCCACGCCACCATCACCGTCGGTGGGGGCGCGAGCCTCGAGGCGATCCAGCGCGCGGTACTACGCACGGGGTGGAGCCTGCCGGTGCTCCCCGGCACGCGCCACGTCACCATCGGCGGCGCGATCGCCTCGGACGTCCACGGCAAGAACCACCACGTCGACGGCTCGTTCGGCGCTCACGTCGAGTCGTTCACGCTGCAGCCGCCTGCGGGCGATCACGTTGTCGTGACGCGCGCCTCGGACGCCGCGCTGTTCGAGGCGACAACGGGCGGCATGGGGCTCACCGGTGTCGTGCTCGCCGCCACCCTGCGGCTCATGAAGGTCGAGACGCGCCTGATGCGCGTCCACAGCGAACGTACCGCTGACCTCGACGCGACGATGCGCGCGCTCGTCGAGGCCGACGCGACGCACCGCTACTCCGTCGCGTGGTTGGACCTCGCGTCCCCGCGCGCCCGAGGTCGAAGCGTCGTGACCGCCGCCGACCATGCCCGCGCCGCCGAGGCTCCCGGCGTCAGCCTGCTCGACGAGCCGCCATCGTGGCGGCCCACCGTGCCGCCGGTCGTGCCGGTCAACCTCGTGCGGAGCGCGGGCGTGCAGTTGTTCAACGCCGGGTGGTTCCGCCGCCCCCTGCCGTCCGAGGCGCTCGTCCCGATCGAGTCGTATGCCGCGCCACTGGACGCCCTCGGCGCGTGGAACCGGCTGTACGGGTCGCGCGGCCTCGTGCAGTACCAGTTCGCGCTGCCAGCGGGCGAGGAGACCACGCTGCGCGCGATCGTCGAGGCGATCACGCACGCGCCCGCCGTGCCTGCGCTCGCCGTCCTCAAGCGCTTCGGCCCCGGCAACGGGGCACCGCTGTCCTTCCCGATCGAGGGCTGGACGCTTGCGGTCGACTTCCCGGCGGGCGACCCCGCCCTCGGCGCGTTCCTCGATACGCTGGACGAGCGGGTCGCCGCGGCGGGTGGCCGCGTCTACCTCGCGAAGGACGCGCGGATGCGCCCGGAGATGGTGCCGCTGATGTATCCACGGATCGACGAGTGGCGCGAGACGCAGGCGCGGATCGATCCCACCGGCGTGCTCACGTCCGACCTCGACCGCCGCCTCCACCTGACCGCCGGCAGCACGAGGAGCCCACGATGACCGACGCCACGGGCCGCCCTCGCACCGTGCTCGTACTGGGCGGCGGCTCCGACATCGGGCTCGCGATCACGCACGCGCTGGTCGCACGAAGCGCGCGCGGCGTCATCCTTGCCGCACGCGACACGGGCCGCCTCGACGTCCCGGCCACTGCCCTCCGCTCTGCGGGAGCCGCCGTCGAGACCATCGAGTTCGACGCGGAGCTGGTCGACACGCACGAACAGGTCGTCGCGCACGCGTTCGAGCGCGCACGCGCGCTGACCGGCGACGTGGACATTGCGATCCTCGCCTTCGGGCTGATCGATGAGGCGCCGATCCTCGAGGAGACCCCGGCGAGCGCCGGGCACGTGGCGATGGTGAACTTCGCGGGCGTCGTCTCCAGCGGCCTCGCCGTCGCACAGCAGATGGCGGCGCAGGGATACGGCACGATCGTCGTGCTCTCGTCGCTCGCCGGTCAGCGCGCGCGGCCCTCGCTGCTGCCCTACGCCGCCGCAAAGGCCGGCGTGGACGCCTTCGCGGACGGCCTCGACGAGGCGCTCCTCGGCACGGGCGTTCGAGTGATGACGGTGCGGCCCGGCTGGGTGCGCAGCAGGATGACGGAGCACCGGCGCTCGGCGCCCTTCGCCACCTCGCCGGAGCGGGTCGCGTCGGACGTGCTGCGAGGGCTGGACCGAGGCGCGCGCGTGGTGTGGTCGCCGGGCGTGATGCGCCTTGTCGGCGCGATCGTCCACTACTTGCCGCGCCCCCTCTTCCGCCTGCTGCTCGGATCGAGGTAGTCTAGGAACCGGCAAGACAGGGACGTCCGAAAGACGTCACGGCCGGGGTTCCGCAACACGCGATCCATTGCTAGACTCTGTAGCAGGCCGCAGGAGTGTAGCTCAGTTGGCAGAGCGGCGGTCTCCAAAACCGTAGGTCGGGGGTTCGAGACCCTCCACTCCTGCCAGCCAGTTTGAAGTCGGCGCCCAGGTGGTGAAATCGGCAGACACGCTGTCTTGAGGGGGCAGTGCCCTTACGGGCGTATGAGTTCAAATCTCATTCTGGGCACCAACCTCCGCACGCCATGCGGTGTGCGATACGAGGGGGTCGTCGGGCGGAAGTAGCTCAGTGGTAGAGCACGTCCTTGCCAAGGACGGGGTCGCGAGTTCGAGCCTCGTCTTCCGCTCCATTCTCCTCTCCCTCACCCCCACGAGGCGCCCCGAGCCACCGGCCTCGGATCGGCCCTCGGACATCGGGGCCATGTAGCCAAGTGGTAAGGCAGAGGTCTGCAAAACCTCCATCACGGGTTCGATTCCCGTCGTGGCCTCCAATTTTTGAATCTGAGAGATCTCGGCAATCTGCTGAGATTCTCAGCATTTGTAGCCCATCTGTAGCCCGTGCCCGCCGAAACCGGGCGCACCACCTCTCGTTGCACGCCCGTGTAGCATCACCTTGTTCGACATCTGAGCAGATCGCCGGATGAGATCGAGGTGTGCCATGCTCTCGCTCTCGCGCCTCGGCGGCTGGGCCGGGTTCTGTCAGAACTCAGGGCTCGCCCCCGATTTCGGCCAGGGACGTGAGAAGAAGCAGCCGCGTTTCGAATCTGCGACCAAGTGCCGGGAAGACCTGATCCGGCGCCTTATAGGCCCTGAGCCCTGAGTTCTGACAGAACCGGTATCGGGGTGCTTCTCGTCTCAGACGGACGAGGCTACGCTCTCATCGGACCCTGAGTTCTGACACAACCCCTTCCGGTGCCCGACACCTAACAACCGTCTTTAAAATAAGAGGTTAGAAGCATGGCCGCACAGACAGTGACGCCGGTCCAGCCCGCGCGACGGTTCCTGCTCCCCGGCTCCGCGCACATCGCGGTGATCGCGGTGCCGATCGCTATCTACCTCGTCGCGCTCGCAGGGGGCACATCGCTGGCGGTGTTCTTTGCGGTCGGCTCGGCAGTCGGCTTCACGCTCCAGCGCGCGCGGCTATGCTTTGTCTCTGCGTTCCGTGACCTGTTCATGCTCCACCAGGGGCGCACCCTTCGAGGGCTCCTGATCGGCCTCGCCGTCGGCAGCATCGGGTTCGCGATGGTGATGAGCACGATCGTGGGCGACCCGTCGGGCGGCCGCACGCCGGAGGATGCGCACATTCTCCCGCTGGGGATCGCGACCGTGGTCGGCGGCCTGCTGTTCGGCCTCGGGATGGTGCTCGCGGGCGGCTGTGTGTCCGGCTCGCTCTACCGCATGGGCGAGGGCTACCTCGGCTCGTGGGTGGCGATGGCGGGAGTCATGGGCGGCCTATACGCAATGAACCGGACGTGGAACTGGTGGTGGGATCACACGATTTCCACTGCACCGCGCATCTGGCTGCCGACGCAGCTCGGGTACACCGGATCGCTGGTGCTCAGCTTCGCACTGTTTGGACTCGTGTACGTCGGGACGTTGTGGTGGGAGCGGAAACAGGCGTTTGTCGCGAACGTCACGATTCGTCGTGCGCAGCCCGCGCCACCGGCGAGCATCGCCGATGACGTGCGCCTCGCGCTGCGCGGCGTGTTCCGTCGCGAGTGGACACCGGTGACCGGCGCGATCGTGCTGTCGATGTTGAACATTCTGCTCTTCGTCCGGTACCGCCCGCTCGGCGTCGTCGGCGAGATCTCCCGTTGGGCCAACGACCTGGGCGCATCGGTCGGCGCACCTATCGGACTGCTCAAGGGCCTGGACAGCCTCGCGGGCTGCGCTGCGGCGATCGCAGAGGGCGCGTCGTGGTTCACGGACGGCTTCATGCTAAACATTGGTATCGTCGTCGGTGCGTTCACCGCGGCGGTGCTCGCGCGCGAGTTCCGTCTGCGCGTGCCGCGGCAGCCGAAGCGCTATGTGCAGTCGCTCGGCGGCGGCCTGATCATGGGATACGGTGCAGGTCTCGGGCTAGGCTGTACGCTCGGCGCGTTCTACTCGGCGATCCCGTCGCTCGCGCTCAACGGCTGGGTGTACGGCCTCGCGATGGCGGGCGGCGCCCTGATCGGCACGCGGATCATCCGGAGGCTCACGTGACGGACACCGAGGCGACCGAGCCAGTGGTGACCGAGATCGCGTTCGGTGGGCGTACTCTCCCGCAGACGATCGCGGATATCGAGGATGCGATCGTGCGCGCGGCAGCTGGTGAGTCACTCGACCTGACCACGGAACGCGACGTGATCGTGAAATACGTGGTACCCACCGCCGCCATGCGCGGCGTGAAGTCGTCGTTTCGTCGCGACGCGGATCGAGGGTGGCGCGTCACGCTGCGCCCTCGCGCCGCTTTCGGCACGACGAGCGATCAGCAAGTCGGCGTATAGCTCTACGAGTGTTCGAGGAGTATGAGAGATGGCTGAATCGCAGACTGTTCCGGTGCTCGACGTGCGCGGCGAGATCTGCCCGTACCCGATGCTGCGCACTAACAAAGAACTCGACGATGTGCATCCCGGTATCAGCGCGCTAGACGTGCTGACGGATCACCCGCCCGCACTCTCCACCATCCCGCCGGAAGCGATGAAGCGCGGCTATGGTTGCGAGATCGACGAGGTCCGCGAGGGCGAGTGGATGATCCGTCTCTTTAAGGACGAATAAACCGGCGCTCGATCGCGCCGCGTGTCTAACAGAAGACGACGTCTGACCACGTCGTCGCAGTTCGGAGAAAACAGATGAAGATCGAACTCATGTCGCGCAAGAGCTTGCTGTTGCTGGGCGCGGCACTGCTGGCGAGCACGGCCATCGCATGCGGCTCGAACAACGCGGCGCCCCCCGCAGCGCCCCCCGCGAAGGCCACGCCAGCGGCACAGGTGCTAAAGCCGAACGCCGATCGCGTGGTCAACGTGGAGTGGCTCTCCGGCAAGATCGCCGATGCGAACGTCGTCTCCATCGACCTCCGCACGAAGGACAAGTACGAGGCGGGCCACATTCCCGGCGCCGTCTGGATCTCGACGGCCGACTTCAACGTGAAGACGGGGGACATCGGCGATCTCGCCCCTGCGTCGCAGATCGCGGCGGCCCTCGGCAAGGTCGGCATCACACCGGCGAACACAATCGTCCTGTATGACGATCAAGGCAGCCTCTGGTCCACTCGTATCCTGTGGAGCCTGGATGTATACGGCCACAAGGACTCGCGCGTCCTAAACGGCACGTGGACGGTGTGGGAAGCCGCGAAGAAGCCCATCACGAAGGAAGTGAAGGCGCGCCCAGCGACGCAGTACGTGTTCGCCGCGCAGCCGAACACCAACATCGTCGTGAGCATGGAGCAGATGGTGAAGGCTGTCGGCGACCCGTCTAAGATCGTCTGCGACTCGCGCACGGCTGACGAGTTTACGGGCCGCGACCTGCGCGCCCCGGCCAAGGCGGGCGGTCGCGTCCCCGGTGCCAAGAACATCAACTACAGCGACGCCGTGTCGAAGACCGGTGAGTTTCTCCCCGTTGAGGATCTCAAGAAACTGTACGACACGGCCGGCGTTGTCGCCGCGGACAACCAAACGATCTTCACGTACTGCCAGTCCGGCATTCGCGCCGCGCACGCGTGGTTCGTACTGACCAATCTCATCGGCTACCA
>CAMDAY010000093.1 GCA_945888895.1 Dehalococcoides mccartyi
ATGCCATCAACGACGTACTTGTCGAACGCCGCCGCGGAGCGACCGATGCCCGCCTGCAGTACGCCCCGGATGATGCCGGTCTCCGCGATCTCGTTCACGTAGTACAGGCGCTGGACGACGCCGGGCAGCGGGCCGAGCGCGCCTCGAACGACCGAGGACTGCGGGCGCTGCGCGTAGTAGATCGCCGCTGCGACAGCGATACCGCCCAGCGCGGCGACGGTGGAGACCGCCATCACCACGATGTTCATTTCGTGGTGGAAGTGCCGGATCGCCGGATCGAGCGCACCCTCGACGAAGTGGCCGAAACGACCGCCGAGGCTGAAGAACCCGAAGAGGATCGCGCCGGCCGACAGGATCATCAGCGGCGCGGTCATCGATCGAGGCGACTCGTGCGGGTGGGCCTGATGACCGCCGTGGCCATCCTCCGGCTCGGCGCCGCCCTTGTACTCGCCGAAGAAGGTCAGGAAGATCGCGCGGAACATGTACAGCGCGGTCATGAACGCGACGATCGCCGCGACGACGAACAGCGGCATGTTGTGCCGGTACGCGTCAAGCAGGATCTCGTCCTTGGACCAGAATCCGGCGAGCGGGAAGACACCGGACAGCGACAGCGACCCGATGAGGAACGTCCAGAAGGTGATCGGCATCTTCGTGCGCAGACCGCCCATCAGGGGCATCTCGAAGGTGTTCGTCGAGTGGCTCAGCGAACCAGCACCCTGGAAGAGCAGCGACTTGAAGAACGCGTGCGTGAACAGGTGGAAGATCGCCGCCACGTACCCGCCGAGGCCGATCGCCATCACCATGTAGCCGAGCTGCGAGATCGTCGAGTACGCGAGCACCCGCTTGATGTCGGTCGCCACGATGCCCATCAACGCCGCGAAGATCGCCGTGAACGCGCCGATGTACGCGATCACATCGCGCACCTCCTGCGGGGCGGCCTCGACGCTGCCGAAGAAGCGCAGCATCAGGTAGACGCCGGCGGCGACCATCGTCGCGGAGTGGACGATCGAGGAGACGGGGGTCGGTCCCTCCATCGCATCGGGGAGCCAGAAGTGCAGCGGGAACTGCGCGGACTTGCCAGCGGCGCCTGCGAACAGGCCAAGAACAAAGCCCGACAGCACCGGCACCGCGATCTCGCCGGCATGCGCGAGGTGGTTGATCTCGGCGATGTCGAACGTGCCCGTCTTCACCCAGATCATCACGACCGCGAGCATGAACCCGAAGTCGCCGAAGCGCGTGACGATAAACGCCTTCTTCGCGGCGGCGGCGGCGCTCGGGCGATGGAACCAGAAGCCGATCAGCAGATACGAGGTCAGACCGACCAGCTCCCAGTGGATGAACAACTGGAGCAGGCTCGATGCCATGACGAGGCCGAGCATCGACATCGTGAACAGGGACATAAAGGCGAAGAAGCGCGGGTAGCCGTGGTCGCCCGCCATGTATCCCGTGGAGTACACCTGCACGAGCAGCGAGATGCTCGTCACGACGGCGATCATCACCGCGCTGAGACCATCGAGGCGGATGCCGAACTCGACGTCGAGGTTGAACAGCGACATCCAGTGGTGCGGCTGGAAGTCCGCCGGCTCACCGTGCAGCCCGATCGAGGTGTCCAGCGCCCACATCGCCAGCACCCACGAGACCCCGATGGCCGCGATCGTGAACTGGCCCGCGCGCAGCGGCTTATCGCGCAGTGCGATCACAATCGTCAGGAACGAGATCAGCGGTGCGAAGTAGATCGCCCAGACGGCGGCCTCGGGGATGTGGGGGAGCAGCATTAGATCTTGTTCAGCACTTCACGCGCGACGTGCGTCTTGCCGTCCGGCACCCAGATGGACCGGGCGTCCGTCATTGCACCGACCTCGATGGGCGGAACGATCCGCACGGACAGCGCCTCCTGGTTGAACACCTCGCGCCACGTCTCGGCTGCATAGCCGTCCGCGACATCCATGAACTTCACCCACATCGTCGTGCCGCCCTTATCCGTGCAGCAGGTTGATGCGATCGAGGTCGACGGTCTCACGCTGGCGGTACACGAGTACCGCCATCGCGAGCGCCACGGCCGCCTCCGCGGCCGCGACGGTGAGCACGAACACCACGAACACGTGCCCCGCCAGCGGTTCCTCGCCCTGCGGGAACGCCGAGGAGAACCGCGAGAAGGCCACGAGCGTGAGGTTAACGGCGTTCAGCATCAGCTCGACGCCCATCAGCACGGCGACGGCATTGCGCTTCGACAGCGCGATCACCGTGCCGAAGCCGAAGATCACGGCACCGACGATCAGGTAGTGCGTGAGCGTCACGCTCAGTCCCTCGATCACTGCGACTCCCTCGAACCGCGCTCCTGCACCAACACGATGGCGCCGAGGAGCGCGAAGAACAGCAGGATCGAGGCCACCTCGAACGCCAGCACGTACCGGCCGAGCAGCAGGTCGCCGATGATCGCGACAGTGGTCGGCGGGTCGTTTTGCGCGAGCGCGTCGCCCTGGAGCTCGCCCCAGGGCGTGACCAGCGCAACGAACGACACGATCGCCGCGATGCCGAGGCCCGATGCGAGCGCGGGCAACAGGTACAGCGAGTTCGCGTTGTCTCGCGCAGCGAGCGGGGTGAGCATGATCGCGAAGACCATGAGCACCGCGATCGAACCGGCATAAATCAGGACCTGTGCGACCGCGATGAAGTCCGCGCTCAGCGTCAGGAACAGCCCCGCCATCCCAAGAAACGCCAGCACGAGGAACACGAGCGCGTGCACCAGGTTCTTGGCCACCAACACCATCGCGCAGCCAGCCACGGTGATCGCGGACAGCACCCAGAAGGCCAGGATGATACCGGGGGACTCCATTAGGACGCCGCCCGAATCTGCTCCGCGGCACGCAGGCCGCCGACGCCGTTCGTCATGATCGGCGGCGATGCCATCTCCTTCGGCGAGTAGCCGATCGCGTTGGCCCACGCGCGGACCCCGATGACCGTCAGCCCTGCGTTGATGATGACGGAGCCGCCGATGGTCACGATGCCCGGCAGACCGGACTGCACGATCAGCATCGACTCCACGGCCACGAAGAGGAGCTGGATGATCGACAGCGGGATCAGGAACTTCCACGCGAACGCCATGAGCTGGTCGAGGCGGAAGCGCGGCAGCGTCGCGCGGAGCCAGACGAAGCCGAAGTACACCAGGAACGTCTTCGCACCCATGATCAGGTAGCCCGGTACCCACTCCTCGAGGCCGAACAGCGAGTACCCGCCGAGGAAGAACGTGGACATCATCGCGCCGACAAGGAGCGCGTTACCCAGCTCGACGGCGAGGAACAGGCCGGCCTTCATACCGGAGTACTCGGTGTGGAAGCCCGCCACGATCTCCGACTCGGCCTCGCCGATGTCGTTCGGGGTGCGGTTGATCTCGGCGGTGCTCGCGAAGAGGAACGTGAACGCGCCGAACGGCAGCAGCACGATCATCCAGATGTAGTGCTGCGCCTGCCACGCGACTATGTCGGAGAGTTGCAGCGAGCCGGTGAATAGCACGACCGCGAGCAGCGAGATGCTGATCGGGATCTCGTACGACACCATCATCGCTACGGTGCGCATCGCTCCCAGCAGCGCGTAGTGGTTGTTCGACGACCACCCGGCGAGGAAGACCGCGAGCACGCCCAACGACGAGATAGCGATCGTGTACACGACACCCACGTTGAGGTCGGCGTAGGACATCTTCGGCGCCCACGGGACGGGGCCCCATCCGAGCATCGCGGGGATGAAGATCAGGATGGGGGGAAGGAAGAAGAGCAGCTTGTCCGCGCCGATCGGGATCAGCACTTCCTTCTGCAGCAGCTTGACGGCGTCCGCAAGCGGCTGGAGGAGGCCGAACGGGCCGACGCGGTTCGGGCCCTGACGGATCTGGAACTTCGCGATCAGTCGGCGCTCGGCCCAGACGCCGATGACCAGCCACCCGCCCACGAGGCTCAGGATGCCGATGCCGCCAAGGAGCCCCGTGACGAGGTACGGCACGGAGGAATCGATGCCCTGCCGCTGCGTCCAGTCGCGGAAGTGTGCCGTCGCGTTGCCCAGGTCACGAATGTCGTACCAGCGGCCATCGAGCTGGCCGGTGACGACGAGGAATCCGATGCCCGCGCCGGTGACCAGCGCTCCGAGCGTGAGTACGGCGAGCACGAAACGCGCCTCGCCGGGGAGTGCGCGGGCGCGCGACAGCAGCGAGCGGTGCTCGAGGATCTGGCGCGCCATCGGCGTCGCGGGACGAGGTGCTTCGGCGCTCATCGGTCCCAACTCATCGGTCAATGTCCCCTACCACGATGTCGAGCGAACCCAGTGCGACGACAGCATCCGGCAAGGACACGCCAACTGCCATCTCGCGGAGCAGCGACAGGTTGATCAGCGAAGGGGCGCGGATGTGGAAGCGGTACGGGGCGGGCGTGCCGTCTGAGACGACATAGAAGCCGAGTTCACCACGTGGTCCCTCCACCCGTCCGTACACCTCGCCAGGAGGTGGCCGGAGCGCCAGCGGAATGTCGGTCTTGTGCGGCCCGTCGGGGATCTGGGCCACGGCCTGCTTGATGATCTCCACCGACTGGCGCGTCTCCTCGAGGCGTACCATGAAGCGGTCGTAGACATCGCCGTGACGCCCGACGGGCACCTCGAAGTTCATGCGGTCGTAGACGCAGTAGGGCTCCGCCTTGCGCAGGTCCCACGGGACGCCCGAGCCGCGGAGGGCCGGGCCCACCAGCGAACCGTTGATCGCGTCCGCCGCCGAGATCACGCCGACGTTCCGCGTGCGCGCCAGGAAGATCTCGCTGTCCACGACGAGGCTCGCGTACTCGTCGATGCGCGTGGGCATCTCGTCGAGGAGCTCCTGGAGCGCCGACCAGAACTCGGGCGGCGGGTCGAAGGCGACGCCGCCGATGCGCATGTAGTTCGTGGTCAGGCGCGCGCCGCAGGTCATCTCGAACAGGTCGAGGATCTTCTCGCGTTCGCGGAACATGTAGAGCAGCGGGGTCTGCCACGCGCCCGCGTCCGACACCAGCGTGCCGTTCGCCATCGCGTGGCTGGCGATGCGCTGGAGCTCCGCGAAGATGACCCGCAGGTAGGACGCCCGCTCCGGCACCTCGACGCCCGCGAGCCGCTCGACGGCGAGACACACGCCGAGGTTGTTCGACATCGCGGCCAGGTAGTCGGCGCGGTCGGTGAACGGGATGTTCTGGGTGTACGTGCGCTCCTCAGCGAGCTTCTCCATTGAGCGGTGCAGGTAGCCGACGATCATGTCGAGGTCGCGAATGACCTCGCCGTCCATGACCACACGGAGGCGGAACACCCCGTGCGTGCTGGGGTGCTGCGGCCCGATGTTGAGGACGTACGGCTCGTTGACGGTGGTCATGCTAATGACCTCCCGATGCCATCGACCCACCGGCCTCGCGCGGCATCTCCTGCGACGTGAGGTTGCCCGCGTTCATCATGCGGTCGCGATCCGCAAGATCCTCGTTCGGGAAGCGCTGGAGACCCGAGGTCTGCCCGTGGCCGATGCCGAGGAAGTCCTTACGGAGCGGGTGCCCGGGGAACCCCTCCCAGAGGAAGAGGCGGCGCATGTCCGGGTGGTCCGCGAAGCGGATGCCCATCAGGTCATAGACCTCGCGCTCCTGGAGCAGCGCACCCTTATAGACGGGGTACGCGCTCGGCAGCGAGGGCGCCTCGTGATCGGCGACGATCGCCTTCACGACCACCTGTTGGTTCAGGTCGAGCGACTGGAGGTGGTAGACGACCTCGAAGTGCGTGTGGCGGTCGACCGCAGTCAGGTTGGAGAGCTGCGCGGCGTCGAACTCCTCGGCGTCGCGGAGCCAGCGGAGGGCCTCCTGCACGCGCTCGGGAGCGACCTCGACCCACTCGTCCGTGGCGCGCATCACCACGCCCGGCAGCGCCGCGCCGAGGCGCGCCGCGATGCGGTGCCCATCGAGCTGGTGGGGGCCGGCGGGCAAGTTAGCGCCACTCCAGCGCGCGCTTGCGCCAGGCGTAGGCCAGCCCGAAGGCGAGGATGCCGATGAAGAGGAACGCCTTCAGCAGGATGTCGATGCCCATCTGGGCGTGGTTCACGGCCCACGGGTAGAGGAAGATCACGTCCACATCGAAAATCACGAAGCCCAGCGCGAAGAGGTAGTAGCGCGCGTGGAACTGGCCCCACGAGGTGCCCTCGGACTCCACGCCGCACTCGTAGGTGGCCTCTTTGACCGGATTCGGGTCCGAGGTGCGGTACCCGAGCTTGCTGAGCAGGTACGACGCAGTAAGCGGCAGCGCCGGGAAGGCGAGCGCGAATACGAGCAGAATAGCGACGCGTCCGAATTGCTCCGGAATCACCAGCGCGTCCCTTCCGAGTGCCCTCGGCATCTGCCCGAGATTTGGTGTGATCGGTGGCCTGAAAACTAGCACCTGCCGATCCGTGGCGCAATGAAACGCCCAACCCCCTCATCGCCCCGATCGGGCTTGTTGACCGGCCAGAGTGCCCACCCTAGAGTCGGCGCAATCGCCATTCGGCATGCGCCGAGGTGGCCAGTCGGCCTTCCTTGGGCCTCTGACCCGCCTCGACAGGCACGCGGCGTCCACCAGCCCCACCCCGCACTCGCCACCCCACGGGGCCCAGCGCGCGCGAGGACACGAGTCAGGATGGAAGGAGCGGACGTTGGCCTACACGAAGCCCATCCCGGACCCCGAGCAATACACCTTCAAGCCGTACTGGGACGGGTGCAAAGCCGGGAAGCTGATGCTCCCGCGCTGCCTGGTCTGCGGCCGCATGCACTTCTACCCGCGCGTGCTCTGCCCGCATTGCCACTCCGACCAGCTCGAGTGGGTCGAGGCCAGCGGCGAGGGCCGTATCCACACCTACGCCGTCCAGCACCGCGCCTTCGGCGGCTGGGCGGAGGAGACCCCCTTCGTGACGGCCTACATCGACCTCGCGGAGGGCACCCGGATGCTGACGGTGCTGCGCGGGGTCGACCCGCTCAAGCCGGAGGAAATCAAGATCGGCGCGAAGGTGAAGATCGAGTTCGAGAAAGCCTCGGACGAAGTCAGCATCGCCTACTGGCGCGTGGTCGAGTAGCCAGGGAACAGGGAGCAGCACATCATGCCCAACAACCCGTCCATGGCCGCTGCGATCGTCGGCGCCGCGGAGTCCAACAAGATCGGCTACATCGAGGAAGGCACGACCGCCACGCGGCTGCACCTCGAGGCGATCAATAACGTCTGCAAGCAGGCCGGCATCAGCCCGTCGGAGATCGACGGTGTCTTCTCCGTCGGCTTCTCGCCGCAGATTGCCGAGCACCTCGGCATCCACCCGCGGTACATCGACACCACCGGCGTCGGCGGCTCGTCGTTCGTCATGCACGTCCACCACGCGCTGGCGGCGATCAACGCCGGGATCATCGACATCGCGCTCGTCTCGCATGGCGAGGCGGGGTTCTCGGCGCGCAAGAACAAGGGCAACGGGACGAACCGCCCGCAGGGCGACGACAAGTGGTCGGTGCCCAGCCAGTTCGAGGTGCCCTACGGCATCGCCGGGGCGCCCTCGAACTACGCGCACGCGATGACGCGGCACATGCACCAGTGGGGATCGACGAAGGAAGACTTCGCGCAGATCGCCGTCGCGACGCGCGAGTGGGCGACGCTCAACCCGCGCGCCGTGATGTTCTCGAAGGAGACGCACCCCGCCGGCGGCCCGATCACGGTCGCCGACGTGCTGGAGAGCCGCCTCATCGCGTGGCCGCTCAACCTCCTCGACATCTGCCTGGTCACCGACCATGGCGGGGCCGTGCTCATCGCATCCGCCGAGAAGGCGCGCTCGCTGCGCACGACGCCGGTCTGGATCGCCGGGGCGGGCGAGAACATGTCCCACTGGTCGATGATGGAGATGCAGGACTTCAC
>CAMDAY010000094.1 GCA_945888895.1 Dehalococcoides mccartyi
GACGATCGAGGCCCTGCTCGCGCGGCTGGAGGAACCACGATGAAGCCACGCGTGACCGTGCTGACGCTGGGCGTCGAGGATCTCCGGCGCGCGGTCGCGTTCTATCGCGAGGGGCTCGGGTGGCCGACCGAGGGGGTCATCGGCGAGGAGTTCGAGCACGGGGCGGTGGCGTTCTTCAACCTCGAGGGTGGGTTGCGGCTCGCGCTGTGGCCCCGTGCCAGTCTGTCGCACGACTCCGGCGTCCCCCTCGCCGCGCCGAGCGCGACCGAACTGTCGATCGGCCACAACGTGTCGAGCAAGGCCGAGGTGGACGCGGCGATGGAGGATGCGCGCCGCGCCGGAGCCTCGATCATCGTGGCCGCGCACGACACGTTCTGGGGCGGCTACGCGGGCTACTTCGCGGACCCGGACGAGCACCTGTGGGAAGTTGTGTGGAACCCCGCGTGGGAGGGGGCGGAGGAACGACTCAGAACCTAGATCCGACGAGATGGCGGATTGAGAAGGTCAGACAAGCGCCATGGGACGTCGGGCGCGAATTTCGCCATCACGGCCGCCACAGCGAGTCGCGTCGGTTCGTCGGCCCGGGGAGAGATCAGAACCTCTTCGATCAGGGAGGGGATCACGACCTTCACGGAGAAGCCCGACGAATCATCCATGCTTGAGATCGTGGCGCGGATCTCCTGCTCGTAGGCGAATGCAGGGCGCTTGAAGTAACTGAGGCCGTCCAACGCCGCTCGGGATAGTGGCTAATCTGTCGAGTCGAAATGTTGATATCTCACACGACCAATCTCGACGGCACGTTCGGCACTGCCGAGCGCGTGCTTTAAGCTTTCAACCGAAGTTCGTATTGCCACTCCTGCGCCCCGTCCGGCGTAGAGATCCCACATCGCCATTGATTCATGCGCGTTCTGATACCAACTGCAGACGTATGTTGTGTCACGCAGAAAGTCAGCCATCGTCTGGCGCGGTGACTCTTCGTTCGAGCGCTCCCACGCCTCATCGGCCTCTGCCTCGCTGGCTGCCTCGCCAGCGGTGAGCTGGTACTCCTGCATGTAGGCCTCGCGGAAGAACTGCCGGACCTGTTTCGTCACGACATCGTCGAGGCGATCCGAAAGCTCCCGCGGCATCTCCCCTTCCCAAGGATCGTCTAGTTCTTTGAGTGACGCGAAGAAGAGTGCCTCGTTCGCGAGCAAGACGGTGAGCTTGGCGAGATCCAGATAGCGCCACAGTGGCTCGGCACCCGGCGAAAACTCACCGCTTAGGACTGTTACAGTCACGCGTCACTATCCTCGCGCCGCACGATCCATGAGGTACCGCCGCAGCATCGTGAGCGCCTGGAGGACGATGCGGCGCTTGGACTGCTCGCGGCCCTGGAAGTAGCGGAACGTCGTGTAGTCCATCGAGGCGCCGTCGAAGAGGGCGAGGTGCATCGTGCCGCCGGGCTGGCCCTCCATCGGCTCGGCACCGGCGATGCCGGTGACGGAGAGCGCGATGTCGCAGCCGAGGCGCTCGCGCGCGGCAGTGGCCATCGCCTCGGCGGTCTCGCGGGAGATGACGCCGTGCTCCGCGATCACCTCGGCGGGGACGCCCATCTCCACCTTGAGTTGAGTTGCGTAGGTCACGAGGCCACCCACGAAGTAATCAGACGCGCCCTCGATGTCCGTGATCGCGCTGGCGATCGCGCCGCCGCTGGCGCTTTCCATCAGGCCGAGCGTCAGACCCTGGTCGCGCAGCATCCGGCCCACGCCCGAGGCGAGCGAGTCGTCGTCGATGCCCCAGATCGCGGGGCCGAGGATCGCGCGCGCTTCCTCCTCGACGGGGCGGATGAGCGCCCACGCCTCCTCGCGCGTCGGCGCCTTCGCGGCGATGCGGGCGCTGACCCCGTCCGCGCGCGCGTAGATGCCGATGCTCGGGTTCGTGCCCGCCAGCAGCGGCGACAGCATCTCGTCGATGGCCGCCTCGCCGATGCCGCTGGTCTTCAGCGTGCGCCCGACGAGGACGCTGTCCGCACGGCGCTCCAGCTCGGGGGCCACCTCGGCGTTCCACATGTGGTGCATCTCGGCGGGCGGGCCGGGCATCACCGCGATCACCTTCCCATCGCGCTCCACCCACCAGCCGGGCGCGGTGCCTCGAGGGTTCCTGATCGCGCGCGCGCTTGGGATCAGGTTCGCCTGCTTGATGTTGCGCGGGGGAAAAGGCGTGATGCCGCGCGCGGCGAAGGTCTCGTGCAGCACGCGCTCCTGCTCGGCGTCGACGTACAGCGCCTCGCCCAGCATGTCGGCGATGGTCTCGCGGGTGATGTCGTCCTCGGTGGGGCCGAGGCCGCCCGTGCAGAAGATGTAGTCGGAGCGTTCCCAGGCGCGGGCGAACGCCTCCCTGAGGCGGGCGGGGTTGTCGCCGACCTGCGTCACCCAGAGCAGGTCGATGCCGTACTCCGGCAGCGCGCTGGCGATGTACGCCGCGTTGGTGTCCGTGATCTCCCCGAACATGATCTCGGTGCCGATCGAAAGAATCTCCGCGCGCATACATGTGCCCCTGTCTGTCGGTGGGAAGTGCGCGCCGAGGATAGCAGGGCGCACCTCGGGATCGAGGTGCGCCGAGGCGGAGGGGAGTGGGAGCGGAGCGGGGGTGGCGTCGTGTTAACGAGGGCCGCTGAAGTGCACCGCAGGGCGGCCCACCCCTACCCCTCCCTTCGCGGGAGGGGGGAGAAGAGAACCAAGTGTGAGGGGCGCAGCCCCTCACACTCCCGGCGGAACTTGATGAGGTAGCGGCCCGCTTGCCTCGGGCGAGTTAAGCAGCCGGGGCAGGCGCGGGACGGCGGCGGGGCGGACTCTGGGTCGGCGCGGGCGTCTAGCGATCAAGGCCGCATTGCTCGCATGTCGGGCGGGCGCCTCTGCTATCCTCGCGCCCCACAGAGGGCAGAGGGGGAACGCGTGCAGCAACGAGGCGACGGCGAGCTGGCGGCGGCGGTCCGTGAGGCGGCCAACCGGATTCGCGCGAATGTGGGCAAGGTGATCGTCGGCGCGGACGAGGCGGTGAACCTCGTGCTGGTCGCGCTGCTCGCCGGTGGCCACGTGCTGCTCGAGGATGTCCCCGGCACCGGCAAGACGACGATGGCGCGCGCCTTCGCGGCGAGCATCGGCGGGTCGTTCCGGCGCATCCAGTTCACCCCCGACCTGATGCCCAGCGACGTGCTCGGCATCAACTTCTACTCCCAGAAGAGCGGCGCGTTCGAGTACCGCGCCGGCCCGCTGGTCGCGAACGTGGTCCTCGCCGACGAGGTGAACCGTGCGACGCCGCGCACCCAGTCCGCGCTCCTCGAGGCGATGGAGGAGCGCACGATCACCGTCGATGGCGAGACGCGCCCGCTGCCGCGCCCATTCGTCGTGCTGGCGACGCAGAACCCCGTGGAGCTCGAGGGCACGTTCCCGCTGCCCGAGGCGCAGCTCGACCGCTTCCTCCTCCGCCTCGCCGTCGGCTACCCCGACGTCGATGGCGAGCTTGCCATCCTGCGCCGCTTCGAGGACGCCTCTCCGCTCGACGACCTCCAGCCCGTCGTGCAGGCCGAGGAGCTGACCGCGCTCTCCGGGCGCCTCGGCGGGGTGCATGTCGAGGACGCCGTGGCGCGCTACGCGGTGGCCCTCGTCCGAGCGACGCGCGACCACGCCGCGTTCGACCTCGGCGCCAGTCCGCGCGCCACGCTCGCGCTGTTCCGTGCGGCCCGTGCGTATGCGGCGATCAACGGGCGCGACTATGTGCGGCCCGACGACCTGAAGGCGCTCGCGCACCCCGTGCTGGCGCATCGACTGCTGCTCTCCAGCAACACGCGCCTCCGCGGCCGCACGGCGGACGACGTGCTGCAGGAGATCCTGCTGGAGGTGCCGGTGCCCGTGGCCGACGCCGTCTAGCCACTCCGCAAGGGGCGAGGACCGAGGGCGACCGATGCGCTCATTGATGACCGATGCCTGGCTGCTGTTCTCGACGTTGCTCGCCGGGATCGGCTTCTCGTCGGGATCGGTGCCGCTCGTCGTGATCGGCGCGCTGCTCTTCTGCAC
The DNA here is from genome assembly GCA_945888895.1 of Dehalococcoides mccartyi. Lineage (GTDB taxonomy): Bacteria > Chloroflexota > Dehalococcoidia > UBA2979 > UBA2979 > SHYQ01. The sequence continues at coordinate 4,056 of CAMDAY010000094.1, forward strand.
GGGCGGCGCGGCGCGGCTGTGGTCGCGCATCTCCCTGGAGCAGGTCTTCTTCACCCGCACGCTCTCTGAGCACCGCGTATTCGTCGGCGAGACCGTGCTGGCCATGCTGATCCTCGAGAACCGCAAGACGCTCCCCGTCCCCTGGATGGAGATGCGCGAGACGCTGCCTCGAGGGATGCCGGCGATCAACGTGCGCACGTCGCCCGGGCAGGTCCCCGGATCGCAGGTGCTCGAGCGCGCGACCGCGCTGGGGCGGCAGGACCACCTCGAGTGGCCGATCACCCTGCGGGCGGTGCGCCGCGGCTACTACCGCGTCGGCCCGACGCGCCTGAAGTCCGGCGACATCTTCGGCTTCTTCGAGCGCGAGGAGGAGACCGGTCGCCCGGTGGACGGCATCGTCGTCTACCCGCTGACCTACCCGCTGCCTGACCTCGGCCTCGACAGCGCGCGCCCGTTCGGCGACTACCGCGGCGGCAATCGCATCCACGAGGACCCGAGCCGCGTCATCGGCGTACGCGACTACATGCCCGGCGACCCGATGAAGCGCATCGACTGGTACGCCACGGCGCGCGTCAGCCGTCTGCAGTCGAGGCTGTACGAGCCGAGCCGCGAGCAGTCCGTGATCGTGGCGCTCAACATCCCCACGTTCGAGCTGACGTGGCAGGGCAGCGACCCGATCCTCCTCGAACGCGGCGTCGCCGTCGCCGCCTCCGTCGCGCGCTGGGCCGCCGACGAGGGCAACGCGCTCGGCCTCGTCGCCAACGGGTCGTTCGCCGATGCCGACCGCACGATCCGCATCGGCGCGGGCCGCGGCCCCGACCGCCTCTCGCGCGTCCTCGAGGCGCTCGCGATGATCACTGCGTTCACCACGTCGAACATGGCAGGCGACCTCGAGGATCCGGCGTATCCGCTGCCCGCGGGCGCGACGGTCGTGCTGATCGCGGCCGTCATGCCAGATGACCTCGCGGCGACGCTCTTCCGCCTGCGCGCGCGCGGGCACTTCGTCGCGGTCGTCAAGACGACCAACGCCGTGTGGGACCGGTCGATCGACCCGATCCCCGTCGTCTCTGTCGCCACCGCGATGGAGGCCCTCGAAGCAGACGAGAGCCGCGCCCCGGTGCGGGACCTCCCGAAGGACCCCGTCACCTGCGCGGTCGAGGTGCCCGCATGAGCAGCGCCCCCTCGAACGCCGCACCTGCGAGCGCCGCCCAGGACTGGAAGCAGGCCAGCGTCGACGGGTTCTTCATCGCTGCGGAGGCGGTGGCCTGGTACATCATGGTCCACGTGGGCGCGACCGGCCTGGAGTATGCGTTTCTCTCGCAGCTCGGCGATCGCGTGCGCGTCGCCTCGAACGCGACGGACCTCGCCACGGCGAGCCGGGCGTCTGAGGCGCTGGCGCTGATCGAGCGCGCGGCGATCGTCGAACATGGCCCGGGGCTGCTCGTGGTCATGGCAACGGCGTTCGGTGGCTTCGCCCTGATGCGCGCGCTCCTTCGCGCGAGGTTCGAGGGCATCCTCGGCGCGATCGTGCTGCTCGCCTCGTCGGTGCTGGCGTTGAACGTGCTGCTGCACATCGCGATCACGGGCGACCTGCGGGTGTGGGACGCCGCCGGCTTCGCCGCCTACCTCGCCGACGCGGACGGCCTCGCCAGCGTCGCGGACATCGACGCGTTCGTCAGGAACCCCGATCTCTCGCGACCACACGGGTCGACGATCGCATTCGTCATGGTGTTCCTGCCCGTGATGTGGGTGCGCTTCGTCGTGGCCGCGCGGTCGAAGGTGACGTTTGACCGCGTGCTGCGCTCGTTCAGTGCGGGCTTCGCGTTCACGATCCTGGGCCTCGCGTTCTCCGCGCTGGAAGGCAACCAGCGCGTGTCGATGTTTGCGGTGCCGCAGTTCGTCCTCGGCATGCTGGCACTCGCCGTCGCGAACAACGCACGGGCGGTCGCTCCCGTCGACGGCCCTCGACGCACCGGGCCGTGGATCGCGGCGGTGGGGGGCACGGTCGCCGTACTCCTCGGCGTGGCGCTGCTGCTGGCGATGCTGGCGTTCCTCAACATCGGTGCATTGCTGAACGCGATCGGCGAGATCGCGTGGACAATCATCGCGTTCATCCTGATCCTGGTGATCACGCCCATCTACTGGCTGATCGAGCAGATCGTGCGACTGCTGCTGCCGAACGGCCTGCAAGGCCTCCCCGCGCTGCCGAACCTCCAGCTCGGCCCACCGCCGGAGCTCGATCCTTCGAAGCAGCCCACGGGTTTCGGCGTGCCGGACTGGGCGCAGAACGGGCTCAAGTTCCTCGCGGTGACGCTGATCCTGTACGTGATCTACCGCCTCGCGCTCGCGCTGATGGCGCGCCGCCGCGTCTTCACCGGCGCGGTCGACGAGGTGCGTGGGCAGGCCTCGAGCGGCGTCGGGCTTGGTTCGATCCTCCGCAGCCTGCTGCCCAACCCCCGCAAGCCCTCCGGGGACGACTGGCTGCGCTTGCAGCCGATCTACCGCCTCTATGCGCGCGCCGCGATGGCCGCCGAGGACCGCGGCTATCGCTATCTCGGCGGGGAGACGCCGATCGAGTTCGTGACGCGTGCCGAGCGTGTGCTGGAGGCCCCTCCGTACCCACCGATCGGCCTCGCCTTCGACCGTGCGCGCTACGGGCGACACTTCCCCGAGGACGGGCAGGTGCGCTCGCTCGACGCCGCGCTGTCGGCATGGGAGGCGGCGACCCCGCCGACCGAGGAGCTCCGCAACCGCGTGGCCGGCGCCGCGCCGTTGACCGACACGCAGGAGTTTCTGCTCCACATCGTCGCGCGGAAGCGGTACATCCAGCAGCGCCGGCCAGGCCCTCGCGGCGCACCGGATCCCGACGAACGCCAGCGGCCCATCGCGCCCATGATCTAGTCGGAGAACTGACGATGCCCATCGAATCGATTGCGGAGCTGGTGCAGTTCGCGCCGGACACCTATGGCCTGCGCTGGCTGCAGCACGTCGCCGTGTTCGTCGTCACGGACGAGGGCGTGATCCTGGTCGACCCATGCGGCGATGTGAATCGGCGCACGCCGGACGTGTTGAAGCAGGCGATCCGCGCCGTGACCGACCAGCCGGTGAAGTACGTCGTCTACTCCCACTGGGGTGCGGACCACGGCATCGGTGGCGCGGTGTTCGAGGACACCGCCACGTTCGTCGCGCACAAGAACGCCGTGCCGCGCATGCAGGCGACGAACGACCCCGCGTCACCGCTGCCCTCGATGACCTTCGATCAGCTCACGACGATCGAGCTCGGCGGGACGAAGATCGATCTGCATCCGACCAACTTCTCGTCGAATGACGACTACATCGTCATTCACCACCCCGCGCAGCGGGTCGCGATGCTCGTGGACATCGTTCAGCCGAAGAGCGCGCCGTTCCGCAACCTCCTCGGCCACCCGGACGAGGTGCTGCGCGTCCTCAACTGGCTCCACGACGACCTGGACTTCGACCAGTTCATCTCCGGCCATGTGACGCCCAGCATGGTCGCGACGAAGGCCGATGTCGCGGAGCAGCGCCAGTACTACCTCGACCTCTCCAACGCGATCGAGGCGGCTCGCGCCGCCGGTGCGGCAGACGAGTCGCCTGCCATGCTCGAGTCGGTGCGAGCGCGCCTCGCACCGAAATACGGCGAATGGCGTCGCTTCCCTGACCTCGCGTTAAACATCGAGGGGATGATCGGCTGGCGCGCCGGGAAGAACCTCCGGACGACGTAGCGGGTCTCTGCCGTCCCCGGTGAGTTGCAGTCCGAGGCTGCGGTCGTAGACGGCCTCCGCCGGGAGTGTGAGGGGCGCAGCCCCTCACAGTTGGTTCCTCTTCTTC
>CAMDAY010000095.1 GCA_945888895.1 Dehalococcoides mccartyi
CCCCCCGCCCTCTCCCGTAAACGGGCGAGGGGGCCAGCGCCGATCCGAACCCTCTCCTGCGAAGCGGGAGAGGGCAGGGTGAGGGCCGCACCACGCCGCGCCTACCTCGACCCCCCGAGCTGCTACCGCACCGCCGTCACCATCGATTCGCCCGGCTGCCGCGCCGCAGCCTCGCCGAGGGCGCGCGTGATCGCGTCGAAGTGCGGCGCGAGCGCCTCGGCCTCACCGCGCGCGATCAGTGGCCGCGCGAACAGCCGCGCGAGGTCGCCCGTATGCACCGTCGCACGAACGTCGGAGAATCCTGCGGCGCGCAGTGCTTCGACGATCCAGTCCGTGGTCCAACGGCGCAGCTCCACGACGAGCGATCGCCGCGCGAGCGGCGCGAGGCGCTCCAGCAGCGGCGCGCCCAGCGGCGAATCGGCATCCACCAGCGTCTCGCCGTACGCGCGGCGCGCATCCGCCGACGCAACGAGTGCCTCCGCGTGCAGCCGGGCCGCCTCGCCGTCCGCGGGCAGCACGAGGACGTAGCGCCGCTCGCGCGGCGGGTCCTGCGTGCGCACGGCGTAGGTGTAGACGAGCGAGTCGACGCCACCGACGAGGGTGATCGTCTCGAACCGGGGCACGGGGAGCCGCCACACCTGGTACGACGCGCGCAGCACGCCTTCGGGCCGCAGCACGCGCGCGATCTCCGCGAACGCAGCTTCGGGATCGCGCACCTCCTCGAGCGATGCGGCGGCGGTGACGAGGTCGATCGAGGCGTCCCGCACCGGCAGCGCCGTCCCGTCGCCGACGGCAAACGCCGCGTTCGCGATGCCGAGGCGCGCGCCGTTGCGCCGGCAGACCTCGGCGCGCAGCGGCGCCGGGTCGATGCCGAGGATGTGCGCGTGTGGCAGCGCTGCAGCCAGCGGCAGGGACGGCCACCCGTCGCCCGGCCCGAAGTCGAGGACGCGCGTACCGCCCTCGGGCAGCGCGAACGCGTAGTCGGCGACACGCGCGGCGTCCGCCCAGTGCGCCTCGCGGCGGGCATCGTAGGGGTCGTCGACGAAAGGGAGCGCGCCGCTGCGCTGTCGAGGCATCCACGCGTAGAGCGCGCGGGCAGAGTCGACGACCTCGGGCGGCGCGACCTCGTGCCACCGCGCCTCGATCGCGGTCCGCGCGTCGTTCACTTCGCCGCGGGTATCGAGGCAGGCGTCGAGGCGGGCGCGGGTCACGGCGGAGTCGGCGCTGTCGGCTGGCTCGACGCGAACATCGAGGCGAGCGCGGTCGTCAGCGGCACGGCGGCGACGATGCCGATGCTCCCGACGACGGTGCGCACGACCTCGGACGCGAGGAACTCGCGGTTGAGCAGGGTGCCGACGCCCTCCGTCTGGCTCGCGAGGATCACGAGCAGTGGCATCGACGCCCCCGCGTACGCCAGGACGAGCGTGTTCACGATCGAGGCGATGTGGTCGCGGCCGATGCGCATCCCGCGGTCGTACAGTGCGCGCCCCTGCAGCGCCGAGTTCGCGTCGCGTAGCTCGAACACCGCGGAGGATTGCGTCATCGTCACGTCGTCCAGCGCGCCGAGCGCGCCGATGAGGATGCCGCCGAGCAGCAGCCCGCGCGCATCGATCGCCCCGCCGAACAGGACGAACACTGTCGACGCCGAATCGTCGCCGACGAGGCCGGTCAGCTTCGCCGCGACGATCGCGATCTGCGACAGCACCACGATCAGCACGAGGGCGAGCGCCGTCCCACCGATCGCGGCGCCGCTCTTGCGGTCCACGCCGTGTGCCAGCACAAGCGTCGAGGCCATGATCCCGACCCCGCCGATGAGCGAGACGAGCAGCGGGCTGTAGCCGCTGAGGATCGCCGGGATGATGAAGCGCATCAGCAGCAGGTACGTCACGGCCAGGCCGAGCAGTGACCGCACGCCGTACCAGCGCCCCACGAACAGCACGAGGCCCACGAACACCGCGGTGAGCAACCAGAGCGTCCGCGTCCGCAGGTGGTCGACGATGTAGTAGACCTCCGCGCCGGTCGGACCGGGCAAGGACTGCACGAGCACGCCGTCGCCCGCCTTGGGTGACACCAGCGCGACCTCGCCCGCGAGCGTGGACTCCTCGACGTTCACGACACGGCCGCCGACCGCGACCTCCAGCGTGCGGACGCGCTGCATCCCACGATCGGTCTGCGTCTCGTGTTCCTCGACGACCCGCACGACGACGCCGTCCTGCGCCTCGGCGGAGGGCTGCCGCTGCGCCACGTTGAACGCGCGAGGCGCGACGCCGACGAGCGCGACGAGGATGGCGAACACGACAGCGAACGCGGCGATGTCACCGCGCACGAAGGAGAGCGAAGACAGGCGGCTAGGCACGCACGAACACCGGCATGCCGATCTCCGCGAAGTTGAAGATCTCCTCCGCCGCGCCCGTGCGGATGCAGCCGTTCGAGATGCGCCCCGTCCCCGCGTCCACGACCTTGCCGTCCTTGTCCAGGAGGAAAGAGTGGAACCCGTTGTCCTTCGCCGGGTCGAAGCCGACCCACCACTGGATGTATGTGTTGTAGGGGGCGTCGAAGGTCCTCGGCGCGGTCTTCACGTAGACGTTGAAGAGGCCGGTCTGCGTGGACTCGTAGGTGCCTGTGTCCACCTGCTTGCCAACGGCGACCGGGCCGATCTCCTTCAGCACCTGCTTGCCGTCCATGAGCCGCACGACGTAACTCGTAACGTTGACCTCGATCCAGCGGCCCGTCTCGGGCACCTTCGGCGGCACGGCGGCCCGCGGCGGTACGGCAGCGGGCGTGGGTGTGCGGGTTGCGGTGGGGGTGCGGCTCGGCGTCGCGGTCGCGGTGGGCTCGGGCGTCGAGGTGCGCACGACGACCTCGGCGGTCGGTGCGGGCTTCGCGGTGGTCGAGGTGCACCCGGCGGCGATCGTCGCGACCAGCAGCAGCGTCAGTGGAGCGAGGGGACGAAGGAGGGCGCGCAGGGGGAGATGCATGACGCATCCATTCGTTGTTGCCCCCGCCACCACAGAGGGATCCGCGCGACCTCGACGCTGCTAGAACAGCGCGCCGACGCGGATGAAACGCTCGATCGCGTAGACGATGAGCAGGCCTCCGCCGATGGCGAACCATTTCCAGTAGTACTTGCCGGGGTCTTCCAGCGGTCCCATGCGCCTAGCGTAGCGCCGCCGCTACCTCATCCGCGAGCGGCAGGCTCGAGGTCAGTCCGGGCGACTCGATCCCCCCGAGGTGCACGTAGCCGCGGTCGTGCCAGACGAGGAAGTCGACGAGGCCCTGGTCGGGACGCTGGATCTTCGGGCGGTAGCCCACCTGTCCCGGCGCGATCTGGTCGTCGCGCAGGCCCGGCAGGAATCGGCGCCCACCCTCGAGGAACTTCGCGCGCCACTCAGGCGTCTCGACGTGGCGGTAGTCCATCGCGTCGTCCTCGGCGATCCACTCCGTCGACGGGCCGAGGTGGACGCCGCCGTCCGTGTCCACGGTGAGGTGGACGCCGAGGCCACCGGCCTGGTGCTCCGGCAGCGGATACACGGGCCGCGTGACAAGCCGCGCCGCCGCCGGGTCGACGATGTCGTAGTACCGCCCCGCGTTCGCGCGCTGCCGCATCACCGGGACTTCGATGTTCTCGTGGGTACCACCGTCGAGGGGATAGGCGAGCATCGCGGCGACGTCGGCGGCGCGATGCCCGGCGCTGTTCACGAGCGCGGCACAGCGCAGTGTGCTCGCGACGCCGTCAGCGTCGCGCAGTGCGACCTCGAAGCCGCCGGGGACGCGGGTGATCGAGGTGACCTCGTGACGGTAGGCGATCAGCGCACCGTGCGCGACAGCCTCCGCCTCATACGACCGCGCGAGGGCGTAGTTGTCGACCACGCCCGTGCTGGGCGACCAGATCGCCTCGATGGTGGGGATGTGCGGCTCCAGCTCCCGGGCGCGCGCGCCGGTGATGCGCTCGACCCCGCGCACATCGTTCGCGAGCGCCTGCTGGTACACCTCGTCGAGGCCCCCGCGCTCGCCCTCCGACAGCGCGACGATAATCTTGCCGGTGCGCCGGACGGGCACGGCGTGCGCCTCGGCCCACTCGTAGATGCGCGGGTTTCCTGCCCAACAAAGACGGTGCTTCAACGATCCAGTTGGGTAGTAAATCGAGGCGTGGACGACGCCACTGTTGTGGGACGATGTCTCCCGTGCCATGCCCTCGTGCCGCTCGACGACGAGGACGCTGCGCCCATCGCGCGCCAGCCGCTGCGCGACCGCCAGCCCGACGGCCCCCGCGCCGATGATCACGACCTCGGCGTCGAGGTTGCCCGCCTGCGGGGTCGAGGTCATGCGGACGCGACCTGTCCGTTGCCGGTGACGACGACGTTCGACGCTGAGACCCCTTCGAGGTGCGCGCCGGGCGCGACGAGCGCATCCGACAGCGTGACACGCTTCAGCACCGCTCCCGCGCCGACCACGACGTTCGGGCCGAGCGTGCAGTCCTCGACGGTCGCGTCGTCGGCGACGAGGCTCCGGCGCTCGCCGAGGAGCACGCGCTGCGTCCCGACGAGCGCCGCCAGCGTGCCCGCGTCCAGCCACTCGCCTGTGAACACGCTGCCGCCCATCGGGCGGCCCTGTTCGTGCATCACGGCGAGGGTCCCGGACAGCTCCACCTCGCCGCGGGGGCTCACCAGCGGGTGCGCGCGCATCTCCGCGACCACCTCTGGCGCGACCATCCAGATCCCGACCAGCGCCAGGTTCGATCTCGGCTCGGCGGGCTTCTCCTCCAGGTGCATCACCCGGTCGCCTTCGAGCACCACGATGCCCATGTCCTTCGGGCGGTCGGTCTCGTGCAGCACGTACCAGGCGTCGTAGCCGGACGCCATAAACGCATCGACGTGTGGACGCAGGTCGCCGAGGAGGATCGTGTCGACCGCGGCCACCACCACGTGGCGCCCCTCCAGCGCGTCCCCGACGCTCGTCATCGCGTCGCCGGAGCCCTTCGGCTCGTGCTGCACGGCCACCGTGACTGTGACGCCGGGCGGGGCCGCCTCGATCGCCGCGGGGCCGGTGCGGTCGTCGCTCGGCCCGACGACCACGACGATCTCGCGCAGCCCCGCCGAGGCGAGCAGCTCCATCGAGTACGAGATGAGCGGCCGGTTGAGCAGCGGGATGAGCGACTTCGGCATGTCCTCTGACAGCGGTCGCAGCCGCGTGGCGCGGCCGCCGGTCAGGATCACGCCGAGGGGAGGCTGGGGCACGAGGTTCTCCAGGTTCTAGCGGCTGCTCGCTGCGACCGCCGGGCGCCACATCCGGTCGATGATGCGCGATCCTCGTGCCCCGCGGGAAGTGCGGAGTTGAGGGAACGTGCGAGGTCTCACAGGTGCCGCTGGGATGGGTGCCTACAATGGGCCAGTGCGGCTGAACTACACCCTCCACACCTCGGTCCCGTCGAGCACGTCGCGTCCACCATCGACGCCGCCGACCCCGGTCGTCTACCGCGAGGTTGTCGAGCAGCCCCACGAGCTCACGGAGCGCCTGTGGCGCCTCGTCCTGATGGACGATGACGACCATTCATACGAGTACGTCATCGAGATGCTGGGCGCGGTCTTCAGCTACAGCCGCGAGAAGGCGTTCGCTCTCGCCTGCATCGTGGACTCCGACGGCCGGGTCACCCTCATGACCGGTGAGCACGACGCCTGCGAGGCCAAGCAGGGCCAGGTCCACGCCTACGGCGCAGACCCCCGCATCCCCCGCTGCAAAGGCTCCATGACCGCCATCATCGAAGAAGCCGACACGCAGTCCGCGTGACCCCGTCTGGATCGGCACGCAGACTTGCAGTTCCGCCGGGAGTGTGAGGGGCGCAGCTCCTCACAGTTGGTTCGTCTCTTCTGAACCCCTCCCGCGCCGGGAGGGGTAGGGGTGGGTCGGCTGACGCGGCTACCCCGACATTCCTCGCGTCGAGGACGCGCCCGACCCGCGATTGCGGAGCCGCTAGTCCTCGTACTCCGGCACCTCGAGGGCGATCCCGTCGTGCGAGTGCGCGACGATGCGGCGCTCGACCAGCTCGAGGTGGCGCGGGACGGTGGGGTTGGGGGAGCCCTCGGAGTGACCGAGGCTCACGATCTCCGCGTGCAGGCGGCCGGGCGTCAGGTCGAGCATCGCGACCGTGCCCAGGCGGAACTCCTTGTGGTGCGGCAGCGTCGGGCTGCCGGAGTTCACCACCACCACGCCGTCGCGATACTCCAGCCGCTCGACGTGCGTGTCCCCGCCGATGAGCACGTCCACGCGCTCCCCGCCGAGCGCGCGCTCCAGCAGCACCGGCACCGGCCGGTCCTCCGGCCGCAGCTCGTGCACCATCCCGATACGCCACCCCTCGAGGTCGAGGATCTGCCGCTTCGCCATCCGGCGGTCCTCGAAGTCGTCGTTGTTGCCCTGCGCCACCAGCAGCGGCGCAAACTGCTCGCACCAATCGAGGACGAACGGTCGCACCACGTCCCCCGCGTGCAGGATCAGGTCGACCCCCGTCAGGAACGCGGCCAGCTGTGGCCCGAGGTCATCGGGCGTCCGGATCAGCGACGGCAGGTGTGTGTCCGAGATGAGGGCGACGCGCATGCAGCGCACGCTACCGCCGGGCGGTCAGCGCCGTCGAGGTGGCAGCGCGGGGCGGCCCATCCCCTGCCCCCTTCCCTGCGCGGAAAGGGGGATGACTGGCGAGGGCTACGCCCTCGCGCTCCCCGAAACCGAGCGCGCTTCCCACGTCGGGCTGAGTGGGCGCTCAGCATCTCTGTGCTGGAGTTGGAATCCCTCGCACAAACCTCGCGCAGACTGACAAGCTCCGCCGGGAGTGTGAGGGGCGCAGCTCCTCACCGTTGGTTCCTCCCCTTCTGCCCCCTCCCGCGCCGGGAGGGGTAGGGGTGGGCCGCCCCGCGCTGCCAATCGACAGACCTGGCGGCGGAGCCCGCCCGCCCGGCTCCCGTTCCGCCGGCGCCGCGCAGCCACCTCGAGGCTGCGGCTCCATCACGGGCGCGGATTGACGCGCGGAACGTCGCGGCCTACAACCGGCGCGCAGTACCTCGGCGGCGCCGAGGCGAGGAGATGCCCGTGAACCAGGCCCGCAACGTCGCGATCGTTGGACTCTACGAGTGGCCGAAGCGCGTCGACCCCGACGTGTCGTCGATGCAGATCAAGGCGCGCTCCATCAAGCGCGCGCTGGATGATGCCGGCCTGACCTGGGCGGACATCGATGGGCTGTACGACGCCAATGACGGCGAGGGTGGCGGGGGCCTCGGCCTCTCGGCGTACCTCGGCATCCACCCGCGGGTGATCGACACCACCTCGGTCGGTGGGTCGTCCTACGAGTTCCAGGTGGCCCACGCCGTGCGCGACATCGCCGCCGGGCGAGTCAACGTCGCGGTGCTCTCCTACGGCTCGAAGGCCGCCTCGCAGCGCATTCCCATCGGCACGGGCGGGCCGAGGAGCGCGGGCAACTGGCAGGCGAACATGGAGAACGCCTACGGCCAGACGCTGATCTCGAACTACGCCATGGTCGCGATGCGCCACATGCACCAGTACGGCACGACCTCCGAGCAGCTCGCCGAGATCGCCGTCACCACGCGGGCCCACGCGATGCGCAACCCCGAGGCCGTGCAGGCGATGCTGGACCTCCAGTTCATGAACATCCGCGAGATCACCGTCGCCGATGTCATGGAGTCGCGCGTCATCGCCGATCCGCTACACCTCCTCGAGTGCTGCATGGTCAGCGACGGCGGGGGCGCGCTGATCCTCGCGAGCGCCGATGTCGCGCGTGGCACGAAGAAGAAGCCGGTGTGGGTGATCGGCAGCGGCGAGGGCATCGAGTACCGCCGCAACGGCAGCGACATCACCGTCTC
>CAMDAY010000096.1 GCA_945888895.1 Dehalococcoides mccartyi
CGATCGGGTCGCATACATCGAGGTCGACCGGCTGCTCCTCGGCGACCCTGTCGACCGCGCTCGGCGCGATGCGCTCACCCGCGTTGCCGAGGCGCGCGTCGGCTGGCTCGGCGCGATGGTGCACGAGGACCGCTCGCCGAGCCTCGACCTCGCGTTCGTCGGGCACGAGGCCGCCGCGCCGCCGCGCCCGGTGCCGGTGACGACGCGCGCGCCCGAGCCGCTGCGCCAGCGCTGGGCCGCGCACGTGTACTCGCTGTCGGACTTCGAGCGTCATGTCGAGGTCGTCGAGGGGCGCCTGCCCGGCCCGTCGAGCGCCGGCCTCGAGGTGGTGTTGCCGGACGGCTTCCAGCGCCACGCGAAACCGGGCGACCGCGTGCGCATGACCGGCCCGACGCTGGACGACTGCGTGCGCATTCCGCTGTCTCAGGACGCCGCCACCGCGCGCGACGAGGTGCCCTGCCGCCCATCGACGTTCGCGACGTTGAGCGCAACCGCGACGATCGTCGGCTTCGTGCGCCCGAAGGACGCGAGCGACCTGCGCTGGCAGCAGTTCGCGGGCGGGTGGAACGTCCCCGACCAGCCCTCGGCGGGCCGCGTCGAGGGACTCAACCCCGCCGACACCTCCGCCAACTTCGCGAACGCCGAGCAGCGCGCGATGTCGCTGATCGCAACGCAGGATCAGTTCATGGGCGCGTTCGCCACACGGATGCCCGAGCTCGCGACGCGCTACCGCACGGGCCTCGTGCTCGACGCGCGCGCGCTCTCGCTCGCCGACGTGCCGAGGGCGATCGACGATCTCGCCGCGTGGCGGGCGGACGTGAGCGACCGCCTCGGCCTGCTCGCTCCCTCGCGGCTGCGCCTGCTTGACGTGCTCCAGGGATTCCGCAACGCGCAGACGTTCTCGCAGGTGCCGCTCCTGCTCATCCTGCTGCAGGTCGTCGGCATCGTCCTGTACTACGTCGTCATGGTGATGGCGATGCTGCTCGACCGGCAGGCCGAGGAGATCGGAGTGCTGCGCAGCCGCGGTGCGACCACCACACAGCTCATCGGCCTGCACGTCGTCGAGGGCATGGTGCTGGCGCTGCCGGCGGCTATCTTCGGACCGTGGTTCGCTGCGCAGATCGTCGCGGCGATCGGACGGATGCCGACATTCCATGTGATCACCGGCGGCGCGCCCCTGGTCGCGCGCGTCACGCCCGAGGCGGCGCTGCTCGGGGTCCTCGGCGCGGTGCTCGCGCTCCTAGCGATCCTGCTGCCGTCGTTCATGGTCGCGCGGAAGGGCATCCTCAACGTCCGGCACGAGGCAGCGCGCCCCGCGGGCCGGAGCCTCGTGCAGCGCTACTACCTCGACTTCGGGTTCGTGGCGCTGGCAGGGTTCCTGCTCTGGCAGCTGCGTCAGCGCGGCACGGTGTTCGATGCGGGCTCGGTCGGCGGCTGGTCGACGGATCCCGTGCTCCTCGCATCGCCGCTCGTGATCACGGTCGCCGTCGCGCTGCTGATGCTGCGCTTCTACCCACCGGTCGTCCGCCTCGCCGTCGGCATCCTGCTGCTGTTCAAGGGCACGGCGGTCGCGATCGGACTGCGACGCGCGGGACGGTCGCCCGCGTCATACGCGCGGCTGATGCTGCTCCTCGTCATGTCCGTGTCCGTCGGCACGTTTGCGGCCTCGTACGGCCCGACGGTCGGGCGCTCGCTCGACGAGCGCGTGCGGTACGAGGCGGGCGTCGACGCGCGGGCAGTCATCGATCGGCCCGACCGCATCGCTTCCGACCGTGCGCTGCCGGCGCTGCGTGCACTGCCCGGCATTGCGGACGCGGCGGCGGTGTACCGCGGCAGCGTGAGCAGCCCTAACGGCAACGCCGTCGCGCTGCTCTCGCTGGACGCCACGCGTGCCGCCTCGATGCTGTGGTTCCGCGATGACTTCGCGTTGCGTCCGATGCAGGACATGCTGCGCTTGCTGCAGAGCGACGTTCGGTCGGGCGGTGGCCTCCCGATGCCGGCTGATGCGACGGCGGTGGCGGTTCGGCTGCGGAGCGCGAGCATCGGCCGTTCGGTGCTCCAGGCACGCTTCCGCGACGCCAACGGCGAGGTATGGGACTCGCTGCTGGCGCTCCCGGACGAACCGCCGAAGGGCTGGGTCAGCGGGAGCGCGCCGATCCCCGAGCACGCCGTGCGCCCCGTCTCGTTCGTTGGCTTCCGCGTCGGCGACCGTATCGGTTCCGATCTCCGTCGCGAGGGCGCCCTGCACCTCGATCGCCTGTCCGCGGTCGTGCCCGGTGGGCGCTCGGTGGTCCTGGATGACTTCGAGGCCGCGTTCGCGTGGTCGCTCTACGGCGCCCCGACGCGCGAGGAGTCCTTCCGCGTCGTGGATGGCAACGAACCCGCCTCCGGCCAGCGCTACGCGGAGTGGAAGTGGGCGCCCACGATCACCGCGCACGACCGCATGCTCGCGCTCAATGATCCGGCGGTGCCGCTGTCCGCGCTGATGAACCCCGCCGCGATGGCGGCGCTTGGCACCACCGAGGGTGGCGTGGCGATGATCGTGCTAAACGGCCTGCAGATCCCCGTGCTGGTGCGTGGAACCGTCGAGCTGTTCCCGACGCTTGACCCGGCGCACGGTTTCGTCGTACTGAACGACGATCAGCTCCAGTCGATCGCCGGCACCGTCGGCGCCGTTGAGATGCGGCGCCCGAACGAGCTGTGGTTGCGCTTCCACGAGGCCACCTCGATCGCCGATCGCCGCGCGACGCTGGCCGGGCTCACTACCGTGAGTTCGCCGCTGCGCGTGAAGACCGATGCGCTGATCCAGGCGGTGATGCTCGACGACACGAACTCCGACCCCACGCTGCAGGCGGGGGGCAGCGGCATCCTCACCGTCGCGTTCATCGCGGTGCTCGGCCTGTCGATGCTCGGTGCTGTCGTAACGCTTGTCCTCAGCGCGCGCGCACGGGCCGTCGAATTCGCCGTGCTGCGCGCGGTCGGTGCGTCGCGCCGGCAGATCCTGCGCGGGCTGCTGCTGGAGTGGGGCATCGTCCTCGTCGTCGGCGCGGCCATCGGCCTCGCGCTCGGCCGCGTCGTGGCCTCGCTGATGCTGAGCTTCCTCGAGGTCACCGAGCGCGGCGAGCGCGTGCTGCCGCCGTTCATCGTGCAGACTGACTGGCGCGCGCTGGCGCTCGGCGTCGGCCTGCTGACGCTGGTCGTCGTGGCAACGCTGCTCGCGTCGTGGACCGCCGCGATGCGCCGCTCCGCCAGCACCCAGCTCCGCCTGACTGAGTAGGTACGACAGCTCCCTTTCCCCGTTCCGGCCCCCTCTCCCCGTTCGGGGAGAGGGTTGGGGTGAGGGGCAGACAGCCTCGTGGTCAGCGCGCGGCCTTGTCGCCTAACGCGCAGGCGTCGACGTGCCCGTCCCAGTCCCAGTCCCAGTCCCGGTCCCAGTCGCCGTCGCCGTCGCCGAGGGACGAGCGGCCCCCTCGTTCAGGTCGCGCGGGACGCGGAGCACAGCGGTTGCCGCGCCATCGGCCTGCAGGCGCACCGCGATCGCCTCGCCGGCGGCGAGGGGCGTGCCCGCGCGACGCAGCCGGAACAGCCGCCCGGTCGAGGCCGTCCGCACGCCCAGGGTGGAGCCGCCCGAGTTCACCTCGAACGTCCCGTTGCCCGCTGCGGCGACCGTGCCTGTGCGTACGGCGGTCCCGCCGAGGCTGCCCGCGCCGTCGAAGCCGGTGAACCCGGCGGGGGAGCGCAGCGCCGGCTCCGCGCCGGTCGTCGCGAGCGCGGGATTGGCGATCACGAGTTCGTCGTGCCTCGGGCGGCTGGCGCGTTCGCCCAGCGTCATGCCGAGCGCGACGCCACCACCCAGCGACCCGAGGGCCCCGAGGACGAACAGGAACGGCATGAGACGCGCTGGGAGGCTCACTGCGCGCCCTCGACGGCCACGACGCCGGTAAGCACCAGACCGTACTGCGTGGACTGCACGCCGACGTTTACGCGCGCGCCGTTCGCCAGCCCCTCGGGCGCGCGGATCAGCTCGTCGACCGGGAGATTCGAGGGCAGCGCGACGGTCACGGTACCGGAAGCGGTGGACAGCACGAGGCGACCGGCTTCAACGCTCGTGATCGTGCCGGTCAGCGTGCGGTCGGCGGGCGCGCCTTCATTCGTGAGACGCACGTCGAGGGTGTTACGGACCGGTTGATGACTGTAGACATAACCAATACCGAAGCCGCCCGCGAAGAGCACGGCGAGTAGCGCGCCGGACATGAGCAGGGAGCGGGCGCGTGGGCTCATCGAGATCGGCTAGTCGCCCAGGAGCGTGTCGTACCCGAGCGCGCGGATTTCCTCGACGTACTCGGAGCGCCAGCCTGCGGCGGGGATGCGGCGCTTCCGGTCGCGGAACTCGCGGTGGTAGCGGAGGTACTCCTCCTCCAGGCGGGCCCGCCAGGTGGTCTCCTCGCGGAAGACGTCGGGATCGATCTCCTCGAGCGGGGCCTCGAGGTCGTCGGCGCCGAGCTCGTAGTCGTCGCGCCAGTACTCGGCGATGTAGTCCAAGGACTCTTCGAGGTCGCGGCGGCAGTCGAGCATGTACGTTTCGATCGCCTCGGCGGCGCCCACGGCGGAGCCGGGCAGGCCCTCCAGGCGGGCGCAGGCCTCGCACAGCGTGATCAACTTGCGGGCGTCGCACTCCTCGCCGCGCGGGCAGTTGCGGTGGCGGGGGGCGTACTTGTTGAGCGACGGCTTCCGGGAATAGCCGATGATCAGCTGCTCCTCGTCCTGCGCGCAGCGCGGGCAGGTGAGGACATCGCCGAAGATCTGGTTGATCGTGTTTTCCCAGTTGATCTGCACCGCAGACCTCCTCGCCTCGCCCATCGTCGATCCTACGAACTCCGCGTGCGGTGTCAAACGCGCGACTGGGTGACGAGCGGTCGAGGCTACGCGGTCAGGTCGATATCGCGCGCGTAGCCGCCGGATTGCCCCGGCATCTCCTCGATGTCCACGGCGATCCGCGTGATATTCGAGTGGTCCCCGGCCCGGAGGGCGTCCTCGACGCGGTCGGTGATCCACTCCGCGATGAGCTCGGCGGTGGTGTTCTCGATCGGGAGCACGACGACGTCCGCGGCGGGGAAGCGGTACTCCCGCGCCCCGAAGCGCATGACCCAGGCGTCGCCCTCGAGGTTGCTCGTGAGCCGCGTCGAGGCGGCCTGGAGCAGGAAGTGGTGGTCGAGCGTCTCGCACGCCTCACGCACCGCGCGCTTCAGGACGCCGAAGTCGATCACCCAGCGGTCGCTGGTCAGGTCGCCCTCGACGCGGCAGCGCGCGACGTAGTTGTGGCCGTGCAGCGGCTCGAGGTCGTCGCCCAGCGTCGCCATGTGGGCGGCGGCAAAACGGAGGCGGACGCCCTCGACCGTGACGTGGCGCTGGCTGCTGGTGCTCATGGCGGGAACCTCGCGGTTGCGACGCAGTAGGACGGGGGCAGGCACTTGAAGGGGCGGCCGGCTGGCCGCCCCTTCAAGTGCCTGCCGAGGATCGGTGGCTAGATGGTCATGCCGGCGAGCAGCTGCTGCACGGAGGACTCGCGCGGCTTCGTGCGCTCCTTGGCCTGCGCGAGGCGCTCGTGGGCCGGGACGCTCTCGCCCGCGCGCTTGTACAGCAGGCCGATCGGCACGCTGCGGCCCCTGGCGATCGCCATGGCGGCCATGAAGTCGCTCGGGTCGTGGTCCTCAGAGATCGGCTTGGCGAGAGGCTCGATGCCCTTCTTCTCGTCACCCTTGAGGAGCGCATAGGTGTCGTTGTACGTCGTGCACGGCGACTGCACGTGGACGATGGAGAACCCGGGGTAGTCCATCGCGTCCTTGATCGCTTCGCCCAGTTGCTTCACGCGCGAGGATAGCTCCGACACGATGTAGCCGACGCCGAGGCCGAGGTAGACCTCCAGGGGGTGCATCTTGTCGTCCAGCTTGCCGTACCGGGTGGTCGAGGTGACGACCTCGAGCTCCGTCGTCGGTGACGCCTGACCCTTGGTCAGGCCGTAGATGCCGTTGTCCATGACGATGGCCGTGATGTCCAGGTTGCGCCGCGCCTGCGGGCCGATGTGCTCGGCGCCAATGCTCAGGAAGTCGCCGTCGCCGGAGACCACGATCACGTTCATGTCGGGGCGGTTGGACTTCAGCCCGTACGCGATCGGCAGCGCGCGGCCGTGGATGCCGTGCAGTCCAAACGGCTGCGGGCCCTCCTGCATGTGCACCAGATTGCCGGAGCAACCGATGCCCGCAACCACCGCGGTCTGCTCGATCGGCTCGCTGCGCTCCACGGAGCGCTTCGCGAGCGCCTGCTCGATGGCGACCTTCACACCGAAGTCGCCACAGCCGGGGCACCACTTGAAGTCGTAGACCGGGTTTCGCTTGCTCATGCTCAGGACCTCTTACTGGTCGAACACTGATGACTGAACTGATGACTGAAACGCAGTTGCGTCCGCGGCGTTACTTGCTCTCCATGCGGTCTCGGACTTCCGACTTGAGGTCGGTGACCTTGAATGGCAGGCCGGTGTACTGCGTGATCGATCGTGCGTTCACGCCCTGCTGACGCAGGATGCCCGAGAACTGCCCGAGGTAGTTGAGCTCCGGCACCAGCACGAGCTTCTTCGTGCGCAGCTCTGCGAGCAACGCCTCCGGCAGCGGGTTCACGTACATGGTGTAGTACCAGCCGATGTTCACGCCCTCGGCGTGCAGCTCGTTCCACGCGGCGCGTCCCGCGCCCTTCGATCCGCCCCACGGCATGAGGGCGATCTCGGCGCCGGTGTTCTCCGACTCGAAGGTGCCGTCATTGAGCACCTTGAGCTTCGCGAAGCGACGCTCGGTCATCTTCACGTGGACCTCGGGCAGGTGAGTCGTGTCACCCTGCTCGTCGTGCTCGGAGCCGTTCGCGACGTACGCGCCCGGGCCGCCGGGGATCGGGAACGGGGAGATCGTGTCGCCCTCGTAGCGCATGTTGCCCACCGCGCCGGTCGAGACGGTGCGCAACTCCTGCGTGATCGTCGAGGGATCCGGCATGACGATGTCCTGCGCGCGCTCCGCGATCGACGCCTCGGTCAGCAGAATCACGGGGCCCTGGTATCGCTCGGACCAGTTCACCGCCTTCGCGGCGGCAATGAACGCCTCCTCGGGATCGCCGGGGGCGATCACCGGGACGCTCATGTCGCCGTGTCCGGGGTTGATCGCGGAGATCAGGTCGGACTGCTCCGTCTTCGTCGGCAGGCCGGTGGCGGGGCCGCCGCGCTGCACGTCCGCCACGACCAGCGGGATCTCCGCCATCCACGCGAGACCGAGGCCCTCGCCCATCAGGCTGAGGCCGGGGCCGGCGGTGGACGTCATGACGCGCTTGCCGGAGAAGCCCGCGCCGACCAGCGATGCGATCGACTCGATCTCGGACGATGCTTGTCCCACGAACGTACCTTCGCCGGCGAGGTTCGCCTCCATGAAAGTGAGCATCGTGGTCGCCGGCGAGATCGGGTAGCCGATGAACGAGTCGAGGCCCGCGGCCATCGCGCCAAGGCACGCGGCCTCGAAGCCGCGAATGAGGATGCGGGTCTCGGCGTGCGTCGGCGGCGCCTCGAGGGCCTCGAGCATGAGGCCGCTCTTCTCCGCCTCGACCGCGCCCATGCGCAGCGCGGCGATGTTGCCATCGACGATCGCCTGGTCACCCGCGCGACCGCGGGTCCAGCGCTTCGTGATGAAGTCCTCGATCGCCGTCAGGTCGACGCCAGACATCTTCGCGACAGCGCCGATCAGGATGATCGTGGACGCCAGCGGGTTGCCCGCCTCGCGCGCCATCTTGTCGGCGGGAAGGCCGA
>CAMDAY010000097.1 GCA_945888895.1 Dehalococcoides mccartyi
CGGTCGCCGCAGGCGCTGGGGTCGCCGTCGGGCGCGGCGTGGTCGTCGCGGCCGGCGTTGCCGTGCCGCCCGGCCGTGCTGTGGCGGTCGCGGTGGCTGTCGACGAGGGCGTGGCGGTCGGAGTCAGCGTGGGAGCGCTCGTCCCGACGCGGAGCGCGATCTCCTGCGCCACGAACATCGCACCGTCCGAGACGACGAGCCGGACGGCGTAGGAGCCGGTCTCCTTCGGCGCTCGCCAGTTCGCAGTGGTCGGCGCGGAGTCCGCGCTCCAGCACGCGGGCGTGCCCTCGATCGCCCCCTGCACCGCCTGCCAGCACGGCGCGAGGTACGGCCCGAACGGCCGCTCGAGCTTCACCGATCCGTCCTGCACGTAGGTCAGGACGGTGCCCCAGATGTCCGGCAGCGCGTCGTCCTGCTTCGCCTGATCGACGACGAGCCCGCCGAGGTTGAATCGCGACGCGAGGTCCATGCGGAAGGCGGCGGAGAACCGGTTCTCGATCCACACGTTGTGCGCCCCGTCGCCCCCGTTGTACGCGAACGCGACCGACCTCGACGTCGCGTCCCAGCGCAGACCCGCACCCTGCTGTGCGTCGCCAAGGTTCTGTGCGCGCACGGCAATCGTCCCACCGGCCGCGGAGGGGGTCGCCTCGGCCTTCTTGTCGATCGTGCTCGCCACGGTCAGGGCATCACGCAGCGTGAGCGGCGTGAACTGCTGCGCACGCTTGTTAGTCGAGCGGCGGTCGATGATCAGCGACACCTTGCCGAGGTCCGTGTTGCCGGCCTTGCGTGATGTGAGCAGCTGATCCATCTGGTCGTAGTAGGTGGCCGGGTCGGGGAGTCCTCGGACCCATACACCGTCGGCGACGCCGAGGAGCGCATTCCAGTCGTACGCGCCGTTGGCGCCCGCGCTCGCGGGGACGCCGACGATGAGGCCGAACTGATCCTTCTGCAGTCGCTCGCGCAGCACCTTCGCGAACGCGACGTACGCGTCCTTCTGCGCGCCCGGTACGTTGCGGTAGTCGAGGAACACGCCCGCGGCGTTCTGGCCCTTCGCAGCCACCGCCATCGCCTCGGCGTGAGAGGTCATCGCGCCCTGTGACGCGAGGTTCTTCACGAGCCCCGTGGTCTCCGTGCCGTCCGACACGCCGAGGTAGACCTTCGCCTTGCCCGCCGTCGACGCGACGGCCTGCAACGCACCGTTCGTCGCCTGCAGCGCACCGTCGCTGCCGAGCGACGCGCCCATCACCGCGACAATCGACGTCGCGTCGATCGCTCGGGCGTCGAGGCGGTCGCCCGCCTGCACGATCAGCGCGAGCGCCTTCGCCTGCCCACTGCGCCGCAGCACGGCCACGGTGCCGGGGGGGCTCGTGACGTCGCCGGAGACGGACGCCCCGTCCTGCGCGAGCTTCACGTTGGCGACGCGCGTCCAGCGGGAGCCGTCGTAAGCGTAGAAGCCGAGGCTGTTCCCATCGGTCGTCTTATCCGTGAGGGCGACCTCGATCGCCCAGGGGCCCTTCGCGTTCGCAGGGACCGTCACGTCGTAGATCTTGCTCAGGGCGGTGAAACCGCTCGGCAGCGCGGGGAGGGAGTCCCGCGCACTCGCCGTGATGCCCTCCGCGCCCGTGCTCGCCGGCGCGGAAGCGCCGCCAATGATGCGCACCGGTGATCCGGGAATCACGAGCGCCACGACGACGACCGCCAGCGCGGCGAGGAGCGCGACGATGCGCAGGAGGCCCCGGTCGCTGGCGTAGTTGCCACCGCTACTCCGCGAGCCGCCTCGGCCACGCCCGCCGCCTCGACCGCCGCGTTCGCGGCCGAAGTCGTCGAACTCCTCGTCGTCCCAGGCCCACTGCTCGCGCGCGCCGGTGTGCGGCACGTCCTCATCGGAGTCGAAGATCGGGGCGTCGCGCTCGGGACGCTCCGGGCTGTCGGAGCGCGACCGCCGGGCCTGCGGCTCGTCGCGCTCGTCGCGTCGCCGTCGAGGACGCCCGACGGGCTCAGGATCGTCGAGCGGCAGCGGCTCAAAGAGCGGCGGGTCAGGACGATACGGGTTGGGGGGGCGTCGGTCGTCCATGGTGTCTCCAGCTACCTCGTCGCACCGATCGGGCGAGGAGTGACGGTGACGGCGAGCTGTTGTCCGCCTCGGAAGACGGTCAGCCGCACATCGCGCCCGGCGGGGGAGACGCCGAGCAAGTTGACGAAGGGGGCCAGCGATTCGATCGGCTGGCCGTTGACGGCCGCGACCACGTCGCCGACACGAACGCCGGCCGCTTCCGCGGGGCTTCCACGGTCGATGGCGACGATCACCGCGCCATCGGCGTACGGGGAGCTCGTGGAGAGCTTCGATCGGTCCACCGGGGTGTGATGCGTACCGAGCCGCTCGATGCCGAGGCGTGGGCGCGGGTTCGCGCCGTTCTGCACGACCGCGTCGAGCACGCCGCGCAACGAGTTCACCGAATGTGCGAGGCCGACGCCCTCGACGGTCTCGCCGCTGGGAGTCGAACGAACGACGGTGGCGACGAGGCCCACGACCTCACCCCGTTCGTTGAGCAGCGCCCCGCCGGAGTCGCCGTGGTTCACCGCGGCGTCGGTCTGCAGCATGTCCTGCAACACCACACCTGGCCGCGGGAAGTCGAGGTGCACCGCGGACACGACGCCGGCCTTCACCTGGTTCTCGAAGGTCACGAGGCCGCTCGACACGACCGTGAGCGGGTCGCCCGGCTTCAACGCATCGGAGTCGCCGAGCGACACCGCGCGGAGTCCGCCGCCCTGCACGCGGAGCACCGCCATGTCGTTGAACGGCGAGTCATCCGCCACGTATGCCGCGGGACGGCGCTCTCCGGTGCTCAGGACAACCGTCAGCCGAGCCGCCCCCGCCACGACGTGGTAGTTCGTCAGTACCAGCCCGGCCTCGTTGAGGATGATGCCCGAGCCGAGGTTCTCCGACTCGATCTGCTGTCCCTGCGCGTCGGTCCTGGGCGGCAGGTGGGCAACGATCGTGACGATGCCCTGAAGGGCGCGCGTGACAGATGCAGCACGACTGGGCGCGGACGGCGGAGTCGCCTGGGCCTGCAGCGGGGAAGGCCGTGGGGCGAACCGGAGGGTCACCAGAGCACCCGCAACGCCACCCACCAGGGCGACGACCAGAACGGCGGCGAAGAGTGCGGCCATGCGTCGTGAGGTTGCGGGAATGCGAACGCCTCCAGCCGAGCTCTGAACCTCGGATGCCGCAGGGTTTCAGTCTACCACCGCACTGTCGCTGAAATGTTGATCCGCGTAGGCATTCGCTCATGTGTATTACGTCTCGTCATCTGATTGCGACGGATCTGCCATCGAACGCTCGTGCTATTCACTTGTGGGGTTCCGGCTATCTGGCTACCATGAGTCAACAATTCGGAGCGCCAGCGGGCCTGCCACCAGCCGGTCCGTTTCTTGCGATCGAATGGGCGGCACTCAGCGACGATCCCATCGCGCACTCACATGCAGGTAGCGCGGGATCCTCGGCGGAACGGAATTCAGGACGATGGCAGAAGAGCCTGTGCTCCTCACCCGCGCTGGCCTCCAGCGCCTGGAGGCGGAGCTCCACGAGCTCAAGACGGTTCGCCGTGCCGAAGTGGCCGCGGAGATCCGCGAGGCGCAGGAGTTGGGCCCGGACCAGCTGGACGCCCAGTACGAAGACGCCAAGAACCAGCAGGCGTTTCTCGAAGGTCGCATCGGCGAGATCGAGCGCCAGCTCGAGAACGTCTCGATCATCGACGAGAGCGCGGCGGCGAAGTCCAAGCATATCCAGGTCGGCTCGACCGTGACCGTGAAGAACGCCGCGGGGAAGAGCCACAAGTACCAGGTCGTCGGCCCGGCGGAGGCTGACCCGACGCAGGGTCGCATCAGCCACAAGTCGCCGGTCGGCCGTGCCCTCCTCGGCAAGAAGAAGGGCGACACGGTCACCATCAAGGCCCCTGCGGGCGAGGTGGAGCTGACCGTCACGACCATCGCCTAGCGGCGACATGCCGCCGAGGATGCTCGGCGGCTCCTTCTCGCGCTCCGGAAGTGGCTGAGACGTCTCGCGCCCTCCCGGAGGGCGGCGGGGTGTCCCCGCCTTCGCCCGCAAGAAGCATCTATGCGTTACTGGGAACCATGCCGTCCGAACAAGAGCTCATCGCGCAGCGCCTCGACAAGCGGGAGCGCCTTCTCGCCCAGGGGGACGCCTACCCCGCGCGCGTGACGCGCTCGCACACGACGGCGCAGGCCGTCGCGGTGTACGAGGCGTTCGAGGTAACACACGGCGGGCCCGAGGGCGCTGCCGCCGCGCTTGCGGCAATGTCCACGACCAGCGACCCGTTCCCCGGCGTCTCCGCCGGCCTCGCGATCACGATCGTCGGGCGCGTCACCGCGCAGCGGATCATGGGCAAGGCCGCGTTCCTCGACCTGCGCGACGTGAGCGGGCGCATCCAGCTGCACTTCCGACGCGACGCGCTCACGGACTTCGACCACCTTGACCTCGTCGACCTCGGCGACTTCCTCGAGGTGGCCGGGACGCTGTTCCGGACGCGCACGGGCGAGGTCACCGTGTCGGTGGTGCAATGGCGCGTGATCACGAAGGCCCTGCGCCCGATGCCGGACGCGTACCACGGCCTGACGGACGTGGAGACGCGCTACCGCCAGCGTTACCTCGACCTGATGGCCAACGAGCGGTCGCGCGAGATCGCCTTCCAGCGCGCGCGGATCGTCTCCGCGATCCGCCGCTTCTTCCTCGACCGTGACTTCGTCGAGGTGGAGACGCCGGTGCTCCAGGAGGAGGCTGGCGGCGCCGCCGCGCGGCCGTTCATCACGCACCACAACGAGCTGGACCGCGACCTGTTCATGCGCATCTCGCTGGAGCTGCACCTCAAGCGGCTCCTCGTCGGCGGCTTCGAGAAGGTGTTCGAGATCGGCCGGGTGTTCCGCAACGAAGGCGTCTCGTTCCGCCACAACCCGGAGTTCACGCTCCTCGAGTCCTACGAGGCGTACGCCGACTACAACGATGTGGCCCGCATGGTCGAGGAGCTCCTCGCCAGCGTCGCGACCGCGATCCTTGGCACGCCCGAGGTGACGCACGGCGACCACGTGGTGAGCCTGCGTGCGCCGTTCGCGCGCATCACCTACCGGCAGGCGCTGATCGACTACTCCGGGATCGACTACAAGGACTACCACACGACCGAGGCGCTCGCCGCGCTGGCGCACGATCGGCACGTCGCGTTCGCGCCTGGCGCGTCGTGGGCGACGATCCTCGACGCTATCGTGTCCGAGTACGTGGAGCCGAAGCTCGTCCAGCCGACATTCCTCCTCGACTACCCGACCGCGCTCTCGCCGCTCGCGAAGAAGAAGGTCGACGACCCCGACACCGTCGAGCGCTTCGAACTGTTCGCGCTCGGCTTCGAGATCGCGAACGCGTACTCCGAGCTGAACGACCCCGTCGACCAGCGCGAGCGCATGGAAGAGCAGGCGGCGAAGCACGCCGAGGGTGACGAGGAGGCCGAGATCATGGACGCGGACTTCCTCGTCGCACTCGAGCACGGCATGCCGCCCGCGGGCGGCCTCGGCATCGGCATCGACCGCCTCGTCTCGCTAATCACCGGCGAGCACTCCCTGCGCGAGGTGATCCTGTTCCCCGCGCTCCGCGAGCGCGCCGGCGAGCACGCGGGCCAACCCTCCGAGGTGCCCGAGAGCGACCAGTAGTGCCAGCGCTGGTGCGCATCCGCGAGGACGTGCACGTACACGCCACCGCACAGGCCGTCCTGCAGCGCGTCCTCGACCTGCCGACCTACGACGAGTGGCTTGCGCCCGCGTTCCGCGACTACCGCGCGGACGACGAGGGCTGCTCGTTCGACCTCGCGCTGCCCGGCCGCGTCGAGCACGCGCGGCTGCGGCGCGGCGGCGTCGAGGCGGGTGCGTTCAGCCTCGTGCGCGACGGCGACAGCGCGGTCGACTCGATCGTCTGGGCGCTGCACGCCGAGAGCCCGCGCGAGGTGCACCTGACCGCCGAGGTGGCATACACCCCTGCGGGCGGCTTCGGCGCGATCCTCGAGACCACCGTGCATCGCCCCAACCGGACGCAGGCGCTCCGCGACTCGCTGTGGGCGCTGAAGCAGCTCCTCGAGGCCGCCGCGCGGGAGGCCCGAGCGACCCGCGCGTAGCCGCGAGTGTCGTTCGAGTTGGCAGCGACGGGCGGCCCACCCCTACCCCTCCCGGCGCGGGAAGGGGGATGAATTACGAGGGCTATCGCCCTCGCGCTCCCGATCCGCACGAGAGTGCTTCGCACCTCGCGAGAGCCCTCACCCTGCCCTCTTCCCCTCAAAGGGGGCGAGGGTTCTAACGAGATCACGGCGGCGGTACCTGCGCGTCGGAATGGAGCGCTCGGCGTGCTTCTTGCTGGGTACGAATCACTCGCACCACTGTGGCGCGGCCACATCAAGTTCCGCCGGGAGTGTGAGGAGCTGCGCCCCTCACACTTGGTTCTCTGTTCAGAACCCCTCCCGCGCCGGGAGGGGCAGGGGTGGGCCGCCCCACGCTGCCACATCGACTTCCCGCGCACCGTCGAGGTTCACGCTCGGCTCCGCTCCGCAGCCGCGCGGACGAGACGCACGTCTGCGCGCGTTGCTACGCTCCCTTCGATGTCCGACACGCCCACCTCGCCACTCGTGCGCCACTACACCGTGACGGGGTTCGTCTCGGTCGGCGGGCGCACCGCCCTGCACTGGCACCCCCGGCTCAACCGGTGGCTGCCGCCCGGCGGGCACGTCGAGGCGAACGAGGACCCGCTGCAGGCGGTGCTCCGCGAGGTCCTCGAGGAGACCGGGCTCGAGGTGGAGATCGTGGGACGCGGGCCGTTCGCGTACATCCGCCCGCCGCAACTGCCGGTGCCCGTGGCGATGGCGGTGTACGACATCCCGCGCGATGGCAGCCACGACGAGCCGCACCAGCACATCGACTTGATCTATTTCACCCGCCCGCTGTCGCCCTCGGCGGCGCTGCCGCAGGACGACGACCGCTGGGCGTGGGTGGACGAGGCGACCCTCCAGCGCCGCCCCGCGGTCTTCGAGGAGCGCGGGCGCCGTGCCGAGGTCGCGGAAGACGTGCGAGAACTGGCGCTCGCCGCCATCGCCGCCGTGCGCGACACTGGCGCTTCGTAGCGAACCACCGCGGCGGCACGCCGAGTAGCGAAGGCCTGCGGCGGAAGCCGCATGAGGAAGAGACGCCGCCATGCTCTCCATCCAGACCATCCGCGAGCGCACGGACGAGATCCGCAAGTCCCTCCGCGACCGTCACACGGACGCGCCGCTGGACGCCATCCTCGCCGCTGACGAGATGCGCCGCTCCGTCCTCGCGGACGTCGAGCGCATGCGCCACGACCGCAACAACGCCGGCAAGCGCATCGGCGCGGCCAAGGACGCCCCCGAGCGCCAGCAACTGATCGAGGCACAGCGATCCGTCGCCAGCGACCTCGACCGGTTCGAGGGCATCCTGCGCGAGGCGGACCAGAACCTCGAGTCGCTGCTACTGCACATGCCGAACATCCCGCACCCGAACGTCCCCGTCGGGGGCGAGGAGGATTCCGTCGTGATCCTCGAGGGCGACGGGGCCACCGGCTTCGAGCACCGCCTGGACACGCCCGTGCCGATCGCGCAGTGGGAGTCGCCGGCGATCGACGAGGAGAAGCACCCGCACTGGCACCTCGGCCCGGAGCTCGGGATCATCGACTTCGAGCGCGGCACGAAGATCTCCGGCGCGCCGTTCTACATCCTCAAGGGCGACGGCGC
>CAMDAY010000098.1 GCA_945888895.1 Dehalococcoides mccartyi
ACAGTGCTCGCGACGGACCTGCGCACGTTCTTCGCGTCGGTCGGCCCGAGTGGGAGCGGGGCCTCTGCGTTGTGACCGGCGCGGCACGCGCTCACCCGACCCCTGGCCCGGCTAGGGGAGAGGGCGGGGGTGAGGGCGCACCGTGCGGCGGGGCGGTTCGATCGGTGCCCGTCGGCAGGGCCGGGCAACCCCGCGCGCTCGTTGCGGAATTGCGTCCCGTTCTGGCGCGTCCGTACACTGGCACACGCGCCCTCGTAGCTCAGGGGATAGAGTACCGGCCTCCGAAGCCGGTTGCGCAGGTTCGAATCCTGCCGGGGGCACCATTGCGACTGTCGGCGGCGCGCCCGCACGGCGACCCAGGTGGGGCGCCGCGGGGCGCCGACCCCGCGCCGTAGGCGCAGCGGTGAGGGAAGGATCTCGAGTGACTCAGGAGCGTCGACAGGACGAGCGCCGGCGACGTCGCCTCGCGCGGCAGCAGCAGAAGCGACAGGGCCGCGGCCTTGCGGGGATGGGCCCCGCCGGGGACGTGGAGTTCGGCGGAATCATGGGTTGGTTCCAGCGCAACACGCGGTGGATCTTCCTGGCCGTGATCGTCCTCTTCATCGGCGGCGGTGTTGGCAGCACGTTCTACACGCCTGACCCGGTCATCCCGAAGCCCACGCCCTCTCCCAGCGCCACGGCCACGGCCTCGGGCACCGCAAGCGCCACCTCGACGGCCACGCGGGCGAGGACGCCCGACCCGTCGATCCAGCGCCGGTTCACCGGGCCGCCCCCCACGACGGTCGACCCGAACAAGACCTACACCGCCGTGATCAAGCTGGAGAAGGGCGGGGAAATCCGCCTGGAGCTTCTGCCAAAGGAAGCGATCCAGTCGGTCAACAACTTCGTCTTCCTCGCGCGGAACCGGTTCTACGAGGGGTTGACGTTCCACCGCGTGCTGCCGGGCTTCGTCGCGCAGGGTGGCGACCCGCAGGGTGACGGCTTCGGGGGCCCCGGCTACACGATCCCGCCCGACAAGAACTCCCAGAGGTTCGAGCAGGGCGTGATCGCGATGGCAAAGTCCTCCGCGGGTGTCAGCGGATCGCAGTTCTTCATCACGCTGGCACCGACGCCTTCGCTGCAGGACCAGTTCGCCGTCTTCGGTCGGGTGACGCAGGGCATGGACGTGGTTCAGAAGATCACGCCGCGTGACCCCGAGAAGCCCGGTCAGCCCGTCGGCGACTACATCGCCAGCATCCAGATCATCGAAGGGAACTAGATCATGGCCGCAAAGCAATACGACGCTCCGCCCGAGATGATCATCGACCCGAAGGTGCGCTACGCCGCCGTCCTGAAGACGGACAAGGGCGACATCAAAGTGCGCCTGATGCCCGAGATCGCTCCGATCACGGTCAACAACTTCGTGTTCCTCGCCCGCGAGGGCTTCTATGACGGCTGCACGTTCCACCGGGTCATCCCCGGCTTCGTCGCGCAGGGCGGTGACCCGACCGGCACCGGTCGAGGTGGCCCCGGCTACCGCTTCCAGGACGAGCTGACGCCGACGCCCTTCGAGCAGGGCATCATCGGCATGGCGAACGCCGGCCCGGGCACGAACGGCTCGCAGTTCTACATCATGCTGGATGCCGCGCCGCACCTGACCGGCCGCTACACGGCCTTCGGTCAGATCGAGGAGGGCCTGGAGAACGCCCTGGCGCTCCGCCATCGCGATCCGGAGTCCGACCGCGAGCCGGGCGACCACATCCTGTCGGTGGAGATCATCGAGGGCTAAGCCCCGGCTCCACCGAGCATTCACTCCTGCCTGGTTCAGAACGAAGCCTCCGCCGCCGATAGTCGTGGCGGAGGCTTCTTGCTATGTCCGCGCGTGATCTCAGCGCGTGGCGGCAGGCGGTGGGCGTACGGACGAGGAGCCAGCGAGCGAGATGCGCTATCGAGACGCCTGGTCGGCCTCGCGGCGCGCGGCGGCCTTGCGTTCGACGAACGCCATGATGGCGAACGAAGGGATGAAGCAGAGGAACGCGACGAGGGACGGAAGGAACCAGCCGCCGATCAACAGCAGTAGTCCAATCGCGAGCGCGAAGGACATGGCCAGGATCGAACCGATCCGAGCGACGAGTACGTAGGGTGGAAGTCCGTCTGGCATGTAGCTAAACAGCATCGTAGCAAGGGCACATGACGCGGGCAACGCGAGCGAGGTTTCGCGCCCCCTGCGCGCCCTCGCCGCGCTCTGGCGTCGAGGTGGCCTCGTGCGGACCGTGTTCCTCGTGCTGATCTGCACGGGAATGTACAGCGGCGTGCCGCTTCCACTCAGCGGCATGCTGCTCCCGGTGACGATGCTGTTCATCGGCGAGGTCGAGATGTCTCGCAAAGGCCTGAGCCGGTCCGCGGTGAACCGTCTCATCGGCTGGCGCGTCGTCAACACCCTGGTCGCCACGACCACGCTCCTGTTGGTCACGCACGAGTCATGGCCGACTACCTCCGCACTTGGTCTGCTCGTGGTGAGCTGCTCCGGTGCCGTGCGCGGTCGAGGGCTGGCTGCCGTCGCGGTCGCCGCGGGCATTGCGAACGTCCTGCTCCCGATCGCGGTCAAGGCGTGGACCGGCATCGAGACGTTCACGTCCAACGAGAAGGCGCTCGCCATCTCGATCGTCGTGTATCCGTCGCTGGCGATCCTGCTGCACCTCCGCTCGCACCGCCTCCTCGCCGCCCAGGAGACGTTGAGCGAGACGATCGTCGAGCTGGAGAACGCACAGCTCGACCTTCGCACCTCGGAACAACGGCTGCACGAGTGGAATCAGAAGCTCAACGCCTCGATCGAGTCGCAGACGGCACAGCTCGAGGAGCGCAACCGCTACCTCTCGATCATCAACGCTGTCTCGTTCGCGCTCGCGGAGCCGATGGACGACTTCCGCTCGGTAGAGCGCGCCTCGCGGCTCGTGGCGCGGCTGATGGGTGCTCGCGGCGCACAGGCGTTCCACCGGTTCGGCGTGGGAGACGCCGCGCACCTCTTCGTCACCGTCGCGCCCGAGGATGTCCACGCGCCGCGGTTGCCGGAGACGCTGCTCCGCCGCGTCGCGGATACCGGCATTCCAGTGATCTGGTCGAGCGCGGCGGAGCAGGACGACCTCCCGGATCTGGGCGAGCCCTAAGCGATCGTGCCCATCGCGGCGCGCGGGCAGGTGTCGGGCGCGTTCGCGCTCCTCGGCACCGGGGAGGTCGAGTGGGCCGACCAGGAGCGCCACCTGCTGCTGCTCATCGGCCGCGAGATGGGCTTCTCGCTGGAGAACATGCGCCTCTATCGCGAGGCGATCGAACGCGTCCGGCAGGAGGAGATCTCGGGAGGCGCTGCCCGGCTCCTGGACGTCCCGGACCATCGGGAGCACGCGGTGCACCAGGCGCTGGAGCTGGTCGGGCAGTCGTTGGACGCGTGGGACGTCGCGCTCGTCACCATCGACCATGCGCCGGGGGCAACGCCGACGCTGTTTGCCTCGCTCCGAAACGACGGCGCAGGCCACCAGGACGGCGAAGACAGTTGGATCACGTCGATCCTCGGGACCCTGCCGTCGCTGATCGGCGGTCGCAGCTCCCCGGTTATCCTCGGCGCCGGCGGGGCGGCCCCGCTCGCCGAGGCGATCGAGGTGCGTGGCATCGGCATGCTCGTCCTCGTGCCGGTGGTGTCGATGCGCGGGGCCAGTGTGCTTCCCGTGCGCGACGCCCCACTGGCGCCTGAACCGTCGTTCGAGCGCGTTGTGAGCGGAGTGATCGTCGTGGCCGTCGAAGCCGGTGTGCGCTGGCGTCCGGCCTCCACGGAGCTGGTGTCGAGCTTCGCCTACTCGCTTGCCCGCCGGCTTGAGAGTGACGAGCTGGTGGCGCTGCAGCGCCAGCGCATCCGAGAGCTGACCGGTCTTGCCGATGTCGCCCGCACGATGCAGTCCGGAGCGGACGTCGACCGCCTGTACACCGGCTTCGCGCACGCACTGACGGGGCTCCTGGACTACCGCCGCCTGTACCTGGCGCGTGTCGACGAGTTCGGGCAGATCGACGAGGCGCTCGCGATGACGCGCGACGGTGTCCGCGAGGATTGCAGCCACGTCGCGGAGGACGCGGCGCACCGCTGGTTCCAGCTGCGGGCACCGCTGACCTGGGATCGCTCCGCCGGCGCCAGCCCGACCTTCGCGAACGACGGGGAGGGCCGCTATCTCGTCCTGCCGATGCGTCCGAAGGGGCAGGTGCTCGGCGTCGCCGCATTCGCGGTGTCCGAGGAGGTTGTGGGCGATCAGTTGAACATTGTCGAGCAGGCCGTGGAGCAGCTCGCGCTCGCCCTCGACAGTGCGATGCTGTACCAGCAGGCGACGGAGCGCGCGTCGCACATCCAGGCGTTCAGCAACCTGGCGCGCATTGTTGCGTCGGTGGTCGACCTGCGCGAGGCGTTCGCGGCGTTCGCGGAAGAGGTGCGCTGGCTGATCCCGTTCGACCGGGCGGTCATGCTGTTGCTCAACGAAACCGAAACAGCCGTACAGCCCTACGCGACGTATCCCGAGGACTCGCTTCAGACGTCGCCGACACCCCTTCGTTCCTCGATCGCCTCCGCGGTGATCGAGGCGGGTGGTGCGGTCTCCTTGCGCCGGGCCGATCCGGCGTTCGCCCACCTGGACTGGGACATCCTCGGGCCTGACGCGATGGAGGTGGCGGCCGTGCCGGTGCGCAACGGAGTTCGGATCGCGGCGGTGTTCGCACTCGTGCATATCGCGCCGACCGCGCTCTCCGCAGACCTGAACGCGCTCGACGAGGTAGCAGGGCTCCTGGGTGTCACGATCGAGCGCCTGCGCCTGTACGAGCGCGCGGAGCACAGCGCGAACCACGACCTGCTGACCGGGCTGCCGAACTACCGCTACCTGCAGGAGCGCCTGTATCACCTGCGTGCCGGCATCACCAGACCGGGTGAAACGGCCGTGCTGATGATCGACATGGACGGCCTCAAACTGTTTAACGACACGCTGGGGCACGAGGCGGGCGAGCAGGTCATCCGGATCGTCGCTCGCGTGTTGAATGAGACGTGCCGTGCGGAAGACTTCGTGGCGCGCACGGGTGGCGACGAGTTCGTGGTGGTGATGGAAGGCGTCGGGCCGGAGGAGGCGACGCGCGCTGCCGCTCGCATCCACAACGCGATTCGCGATGCTCACCTGGAGGTGCCCGGAGCACCGGCGCGCCTCGGCCTGTCGATCGGCATCGCGATCGCGCCGACGGACGCGAGCGCGGCGAACCGCCTGCTGCATGCCGCCGACCAGGCGATGTACGCCGCGAAGTTCTCCGGCGGTCACCGCACGAGGCTGGCGCACGATCCGGAGGTGGGCTCGAAGACACGGAGTGTGCCTCAGCGGGACACCACGCCTTGTGGAGACGATGATTCGCACGGCCACCGATGGCGCGACGAGCGACGAGCGATCGGTGATCGCGATCGCGCAGCGCTGGGCGGTGGGGGCGATGGCGGACATCGATGGTGGGGCTGAGGCCGCACCCTGGGTACGCATGGTCGTCGTGCACGAGGCTCTGAGCGCAGTCGATCAGGTTCGGAAGGGCTCCGACCAGGAGATGGCGCGCTTCTTCCTCGAGCGCGTGCGCCGCGAGTGGGCCGAGCGCACGGACGAGGTCGCGCGGGGAGTCCTGGCGATAGCGCCACTGGCCGTGCGCATGGCGCGCGCGAACGCGGTCCTCGCGGACAGCAACGGACAGGCGCTGAACGCCACCGTCCGTGACATCCGGGCGGAGCTGGGCGAGCGCATCACGCCGTTGCAGGACGCGCTGTGTACCTTCGCGGTCGACGAACGCTTCGACCGTCGCCGCGAGCGCGACGCCGCGTAGTTCAGGCCTGGATGTGGCGGAGCGGCGATCGCGCGGCCTGCACGATCGTCGCGAGCTTCGCTTCCGCGATCTCCGGCGTGGTGATCGGGCGCATCGAGAACGTCCCGAAGCCGCAGTCCGGGTTGAGGAACACGCGCTCGGCGCCGTAATGGGCGGCGCAGCGTGCGCGCCTCGAACAGGACTTGCGGTCGGCGATGGCCGCTGGGGATGAGATGGGATTCGTCGCCGCCACGCTCGGCTTCCAGCGCGCGTGGGCGGAGATGGGGGTCGACGCGAAGCGCGCGCTGGGCCCGAAGGCGCCCGTGGTGTTCGACCAGCTCGACGGTCTGGACGTCAACGTGGCCGTGAACTCCACCGCGCTGCAGCCGATGCAACTGCCTGTGGTCATGCCCCTGCCGAAAATCGAGGTAGTCCCGCTGGTCCGGCCGATGGACTTCCAGATCACGATGCCGACGAACATCCCGACCGGTCCGCAAGGCAGCGTTGGCCTGCCTCCGGGCAGTATCCCGTCGCCGGGTGCCACACCCCCGGCGGGGCTGTCTCCTGGCATGACTATCCCGCCCGGCTTCGTCCCGCCGACGGGGGGGCGTCCCCGCTTCCGGAACGTCACTGCCTCCGGGGCTCACGCTCCCGCCAGGGTTCACGTTGCCGCCGGGGTTCGCCCCGTAGGTCGAGCCATCCGCTTCGCTGACCTTCCCGACCCACTCACTCCAGTGCCGACGCCAGCCGTGTCTACGGTCGCTCCTCGTCGGCGCGTCCCTCGCGATGCTCCGCGCCGAGGACGAGGCTCCCTGTGCCGAGGACGGCGAGCACCCATACCGCCGCCGGCACGGCGAACTGCACGATCACCGGGGCGATCAACGCCTCGAACGGCTCGAACCCCCAGTCGTATCGATAGTGCTCGACGAGGTCGGGGAAGAGGTTGCTGACCGTGATCGCGAGGAATAGCGCGATGCCCGCCCGCGTGGGGTAGAGCGCGATCAGTGTGGCGGGCCACAGCATGTACCACGGGCGGAACCACCCGCTCGCGAACAGGAGATAGAAGAACATCAGGTGGAAGCACGCGACCACCAGCGAATCGAAGCCCCGTCGCGCGTGCCAGGTGGACGCGGCGGCGACGAGCAGGACGATGGTGGCGGTGAGCCTTCGGGCCAGGTTGGCGTCGGTGGTCCCCTGTACTTCGCCGGATAGCAGTGAGCGCAACACGTCCGGGGTGGACGTGATCATCAGGCCCGTCTGGAGCAGGACCCCGTCGAACGTCGCCATGCCCACCCAGAAGGGCGCATAGGCGAGCACCGGGAGTGCCGCACCCAGTGCGAGGCCCGGTGCCAGTGCGCGAGCCCGGTCCAGGGGGCGGCCCTCGAGGGAGGTCCAGGCGTAGATCAGGAACGGCGGGCCCAGGATCGCCGGAATGAACTTGATCAGGACTGACACCGACAGCAAGACGAACAGTGCGGTCCACGCGCGTCTTTGCGCGGCCAGGAGCGCCAGCAGCACGAAGAACATCATCACGAGGTCGTTGTGTCCGTTCCCGACCACGCGCAGCAGCACGTATGGGTTCCAGGCGAACAGCACGAACGCGAACACCTGCCAGCCCGGGAACGTCGTCGCCACGATCCGGTAGATGAGCCATCCACAGCCGAGGAGGCTTGCCGCTGCCAGCACCTTGAACCCGATGAGCACCGCGAGGAGATGCTCCGTCGGCCTCATCAGCGGGACGAAGATGCCCGTCAGGAGCGTCCAGACGGGCCCGTACGGGGTGGGCTGGGTGTTCCAGCTGAACAGCAACGGGTAGTTCGTGTCGCCCGGAGGGACGACGAACGGGTTGTGGCCGAAGATCCACGCCGTCCGAGCATCGGCATGGTAGTGAAAGAGATCCGAGGCGGCGTTCGGCGGGTACATCAGGACAAGTGCTCCCGCAAACAACACCGGGAAC
>CAMDAY010000099.1 GCA_945888895.1 Dehalococcoides mccartyi
TCGGCATGACCTTGATCTTCGAGGCCGGGACCTTCAGCACGGCCGCGATCTGGTCGCGGGTGTTGAAGGTGCCCTGCACGCTGGTCCAGATCGTGATGCTGCCATCGCGGTCCCAGAAGGCCGTGCCGTTCTGCGGCTCGATGTAGCCCTGGTGGGCCATCGCCGTCTCGAACTCGCGCTCGATAATCACGTCCGCCTCGGCGAACCCGATCTCGAGGTCGCCCTTCTCCAGACGGAGGTGGAGCGCGATGTTCGTCGGCTTGTCCGGCGACGGGTCAACGCCGCGCGCGCGCACCGCGGTGCGGAGCCCGTCGTGCAGAATCGGGGCGGTGTCCAGCATCGCCTCACGCACGTCCACGACCGCCGGGAGGAGCTCGTACTCCACCTCGATCAGCGCGCAGGCGTCCTCGGCGACGTGCTGGTCGATGGCCGCGACGGCCGCGATCGCGTGACCGTGGTACAGCACCTTCTCGCCGGCGAGCAGGTTGTCGACGAGCCACACCGGGTTGGCGGTGCCCTCCCCGATGCTCATCGTGCCGCTCTCGACGCGCGGGAAGTCCGCGTTCGTGGCCACGGCGAAGACGCCCGGGAGCGCCTCCGCCTTGGAGGTGTCGATGCTCTTGATGCGCGCGTGGGCGTGCGGCGAGCGCAGGATCGCCCCGTACAGCATGCCCTCGAGCTTGGTGTCCACGCCGTACTCGGCGTGGCCGGTGACCTTGTCAGTCCCGTCCGGGCGGATGGGACGGGTGCCGATGATCTTGTAGCTGGGCTTGTCCGTCGCAACCATAGTTACGCGTCCTTCTGGTCCGCTGCCTTTAGCACGGCACGGATGATCTTGTCGTAGCCGGTGCACCGGCAGAGGTTCCCGGCGAGCCAGAAGCGCGCCTCCTCCTCCGTCGGGTGCGGGTTCTCCTCGAGCAGCGCGGTGCTGGCCACGAGGAAGCCCGGCGTGCAGATGCCGCACTGGAGCGCCGCCTCTTCGAGGAAGCACTGCTGCAGCGGGGAGAGGCCCTCCGGCGAGGCGAGGCCCTCCACGGTGGTGATATTGGCGTCCTGGCACTCCGCCGCCATGACGAGGCAGGAGTTCACCAGCACGCCCTCGATCAGCACGGAGCAGGCGCCGCAGTTCCCGTTGTTGCAGCCTTCCTTCGGCCCGCGGATGCCCGCGCGCTCCCGGAGCGCCTCGAGGAGCGAGTCACGCTCGTCCGCGAGGAACTCGAGCCGCTCGCCGTTGATGTTCGCGCTGAGCACGAAGTGAGTGGAGTTCGTCGTCGTCATCGGTTCGGTCTCCTTACGCCCGCGCGCGCTCGGCGGCGGCGCGAATCGTGCGCTGGGTCAGGATGTCGGACAGGTGCAGGCGCTGCTTGATCGAACCGCGCATGTCGTCGATCGGCGTCGCGGTCGCCTTCGCAGCCTGGCCGGCCGCGGCGATCGTCTCGTCCGTCAGCGGCTTCCCGACCAGCGAGTCCACCGGAACCATGAACACCTTCGGTCCCACCGCGCCCAGCGCGATGCGGGCCTCGGTCACCACGTCACCGTCGAGCACGAGGTAGGTGCCAGAGTTGGCGACGGCGATGTCCATCTCGTTGCGCGGGATGAACCGCTCCCATGCCGAGCCACTGTGCGCGGCCGGGTGCGGGAAGTGCAGCGAGACAATGAACTCGCCCGCCTGGAGCACGTTCTGGCCGGGCCCGGTGCAGAACTCGTCGATCTTCACCTCGCGGCGGCCACCCGGACCGGCGATGAGCGCCGTGCCGTTGAGCGCCATCATCGCGGTGATCGAATCACCGGCCGGGCCGGAGTTGGCCAGGTTGCCGCCCAGGCTCGCGCGTCCCTGGATGGCGGTGCCACCAATGACGTGCGCGGACTGCGTCAGCGCCGGGAAATGCTTCAGGATGTTCGCGTCGTTGTACACGCGGTACAACGGCGTCGCGGAGCCCACGGTCAGGCCCTTGGTGGCGTCATATTCCAGCGCCATTACTTCCGCGATGTGCTTGATATCGACGAAGAGCTCGACTTTGCGGCGCCGCTCTCGTGCGAGCACGATGATGTCGGTTCCACCCGCGAGCACCTTGGCGTTCGGTCCGCCATCGCGCAGCATCTGGACCGCTTCATCCACCGACGAGGCGCGTGCGTACTTGAGTGCCTGCATTCGGCTTCCTCTCTCTAACCCTCGATAAGATAGCGGGGCGGCCCGGTGACTCCGGGGACGATCCTTTCGGATCAATATAGACCTGTCGCCGCCTCGGCAAGCCGGCCGATTATGCCACGTGTTTATCCGCCCGTCTTGCAGGTGCGGCCTGTGAGCAAGCCAGACCTTCGGAAACGCCGCCTCCGCGCCGCTAGGAGGGCGTCCGGTTGCGTCGGGTGAGCGCGCCGAGGATGGCCGCAAGGCCGAGCGCGATCAACACACATGGGATGACGAGATCGGTGCGCAGCAGGATCACGCCCCGGTCGTGCAGCAGGAACAGCACGCCCGCCGCGGCGAAGGCGAGCCCGGTCAGGATCGCGCCCAGGTTGATCTGGCTCACGGGGTCCCCCTGCTCACACGCGTTGCCCCGAAGGCGGTGTTCGAGCGGATGTCGAGGCGCTTGGCCGCCTGTTCGTAGCCCGGCGTCGTGACCACGTGACCGCGCTCAAAGGCGCCGAGCTCGTCGTCCAGTACCCGCGTGGAGCCGAATGCCGTCGCCGCCTCGATGCGGACGCCGACGTTGGGCGGCACAGTGATGCGCAGGTCGCCGAAGGCCACGTTGGTTTCGATCGTCGTCGTGCCGTCGGCGAGGCCGGCCTCGGTCACGTCGATGCGCATCGCGCCGAAGGCATGGCCGTACTCGGACAGCAGCTGCCCGGGGGCGTTCAGCGTCACATGTCGGTCGCCGAGCCCGGAGTGGATGCCGGTCAGCGGCATCCGGGTGTCCGTCGCAAGGCCGACGGTCAGCACGATCGCGACGAGCAGAACCCGCCGTTGAGGCCCCTGCGCGAGGTCACGACGA
Organism: Dehalococcoides mccartyi; assembly: GCA_945888895.1. Classification (GTDB taxonomy): domain Bacteria; phylum Chloroflexota; class Dehalococcoidia; order UBA2979; family UBA2979; genus SHYQ01. Next base: position 2,994 of record CAMDAY010000099.1, read on the forward strand.
TCCCGAGCCTTACGATGACCAGCGCCCCGGCGGCGATCGCCCGCCACGGCGGATCCGGCAGGTCGAACTGGGCCACGAGCGCGATCGCGCCGATGAGCACGAGGATCGCGCCCCAAACCACGCCGCCCCACGCGCCTCGTTCGCGCCGCTGCCAGCCCGAGGTGGCGGTGGCGCCGACTGGATCCTCGAGCATCACGATTCACGCGCCCAGGTAGACGAGCGCGAAGATGCCACCGGTCAGGAAGGCGAGCGCGACCCACGCGATCCGCACCAGCGCGACATCAGCGTCGAGGTAGTCGGCCAGCCCGGAGGCGACGCCCCCGATCATGCGGTCGTCACGTCGCCGCACCAGCCGTCGATGTCGCCCCGAGGGCGGCACGGGGGGCGGTGCCTCAGTGGGACGCGGTGCAGACGGTTCGGTTGGGTCGCCGGTCATGGACGCGCCTTCCCAGGCCCTCGACGATCGGTCACTACGGATCAGGTGGAGCGTACGCCGGGCACCGGTAGCGGCGGCATCACCGCGCGCGCATTCCTGCGGCGGAACCATCGCCAAATGCTCAGGCCGAGGGTTACCACGGTCAGGGTCGCGCCGGCGCCGAGCGTCGCCAGCAGGGGCGTGAGCGCAGCCGCCCCGCCGACGGCGAATACGAGTCCGATGGTGGCGAGGATGCGTCGGATGGAGTCACCTCGAAGTGCCGGTGGCGGCATCGAGCTAGAGGGGATGCCGAGGGAAGTCGCTCGGCATCGGGGGTTCAGAAGATGGTCGGGGCGACAGGATTTGAACCTGCGACCCCCAGTCCCCCAGACTGGTGCGCTGCCAGACTGCGCCACACCCCGACCGTGGCGTCGATGCTACCACTGACGCCCGCTAGGCGAGACCCGCCACCCTCGCCGCCCCCACGAGGATGACCCCGATGGTGGTGACGAGGGCGTATTCCGCCGCCGTGATCGCCGTGAGCTGACGGGTCACGTAGGAGTGCAGCACTCCCGTGACGAGGTAGAAGACCAGCACCAGCGTGAGCCCGGCCAGGTAGTCGTCCACCGGCAAGTAGAAGAGCAGCCACCGCACCTGCGCCACCAGCAGGCCGGCCAGCGCGGCGAAGATCACCGTCTCTGCCGGGTCCACCTCGCCCTCCCGCACCACCTCGATCGCCAGCATCGTCGCGAGGAACCAGGTGGCGAGGAGCGCGGGGACGAGGCCGAGGTTGAGGACGTACGTCATGGAGAACAGCGAGAACGCGGCGATGTAGGCGGTGCCGGTGGTCACCATCCGCGCGTACGGGTACAGCCGCGAGCCGGTGCGCACCGACAGCACCTCGGCGACCACGACTGAGCCGAACCCGACGCCGGCGAGCAGCGCCCACAGGATGGCCGCATGTCCCGTGACGTTGTGCTCGATGATCAGCGGGGCGGCGAAGACGTAAAGCGCCGGAAGGAAGAGGTATGGCGTCGTGTCCTCGCCGCCGGCGAAGGGGGCGCGCCACGTCGCGCGCAGCGCACCGTCGAGGCCTGCGGTGACCGCCAGTGCGGCTACGAGCAGGATCCAGCGTGGCGAGGGCTCTACGAGCACGAACATCAGGAACGCCAGCGTCCCAAGACCCGTGAGGAGCGCGAGGTAGCCGTTCCAGTAGTGGGGGTGCGTGGGCCATGCGAAGCGCGAGAAGGGGCCGCCCTTCACGATCAGTTCCGCTTCGCGCTCTTCCTCCGCGACCTCCTCGGGCGACTCCGCGTCGGGGTCCGGGAGCGGCGTCGCCTCCGCCTCGGCGGTCAGCGGCGGTACCGGGGGCGGCATCGGCGTCTGGATCACCTCGACGGCGGGCGGTGCCGCGAGCATCACGGCGGTCAGGGGATCCTCGATCGGTGGGGCGGGGGACGTCGGCTCGTCGATAACCTCGGGCTCGGCGAGGGCAACAATCGGTTCGGGCTCCTGGATGGGCTCGGATTCGAGGAACGGTTCGTGTTCAGGTTCGGGCGCCGGGGGTGGCACGGCGGCGGGCTCGACGAGCGCCTCTCCGGGCTCGGCGAGCGGCGCGGCGAGCGGCTGGGCGAGCGGCTCGGGCGGAAGCGGGCGATCGAAGAGCGACGGCTGTCCGGGCGCGATCGGCCGGTCGAGTTCCTCGGCGATCTGTTCGAGGTTGAGGCTCGCGCGGGCGGCGGCGTCCTCCGGGGAACGCGAGGCACCCGGGGTGGACGGGGGCGCGCCAGCGCTGGGGCGCTGCGGGTCTTCGGGGTCGAGGCGGCGCGCCAGCATGCGGGCGCGGTTGAGCCAGCGGCTCATCCGCGATTCGTCGCCCGTGGGCGGCCTGGGCTGCTCGTCGTCTTCCGCCACGCGCCTACTCGCGCGCGAAGGTCGGCTGCTCGAAGCCGAAGATCTCGGCGGCGTTCGCCCAGCGGATGCGGTGCTTCTGGTCTTCGGTCAGCCCGCTCTGCTCGAAGACGTTCTCCAGGTGCTCGACGTGCATCTGGATCTCGTCGTTGTTGCAGTCCGAGCCCCACGTGATCTTCTCGACGCCGATCTCGTAGCCGACCAGCCGCCGCTCCACGGCGTGCCGCTCGATCGTGTCGCCACCGGAGAGGTCGAGGTAGACGTTGTGACGCCAGCGCGTGACGGAGGCGGCTTCGTCGTAGTTGCCAGTGCCGCCCATGTGCGCGCCGATGAGCTTCAGCGCCGGGAAGTTGTTCGCGATGGTGTCCATGTGAAACGGGCGCATCCGCATCGCGGAGATGTCCCGGGGCTGCATGCGGCCCGCGCTGCGCATCCGCTCCATCGTCGAGGCTGCCTTCGCGTCGCGACGCGGGTGCATGATCGAGTAGTCGACGCCGCCGCCGATGACACCCATGTGCATCAGGATCGGCATGTCGAGTTCCTCGGCGACCTGGTACACGCCGAAGTATTTGTAGTCGTCGTAGGGGCGGCGGACGCCAATCATCTTCAGCCCGCGGTAGCCGATGCTGTGCAGTCTGCGCACTTCCTGCCCGGTGATCTCGTCCGGGTCGATCATCGCGGACGGGATGAACAGGTCCTCGTGACGCCGTGCGAAGGTCAGCGACTCGTCATAACCGAGCCCCATGCGTCCGCCCGAGAGGAGCGAGGCCTTCACGACGCCGGCCGAGCGCAGCGCGTCCGCGCGGAGGTCGATCTCCTTCGCGGGGTCGTAGTTGTCCGGGTCCTGCCAGTTGCGCGGGAAGTGGCAGTGCACGTCCCAGATCTTCTCGGCCATCGCGTGCGCTCCCTCGGAGCAGCGGGGCCTCCTCACCGGGGTGGTCGAGGGGCGGCTGCGCGGCCCATGGTACTCCAGCCTGCCCGCACGAACCCGCGAGGCTGACCCGCTAAGACTCGATACGATGAACCCCACGGAAGATGGATGAACCGAGGGCATGCCGATGGCCGAGAAGACCGCCTCTGAGTTGATCGACGATCGCATTGAGGAGCTGGGCGACTGGCGAGGCAAGACCCTCGCGCGAGTCCGCAAGCTCATCAAGGACGCCGACCCCGATATCCTCGAAGAGTGGAAGTGGCGAGGTGTCCCCGTCTGGTCGCACAGCGGCCAAGTCTGCACCGGTGAGTCCTACCAGGCCATCGTAAAACTGACGTTTGCGAAAAGCGCATCGCTCGAGGATCCCGGCGGGCTGTTCAACTCGAGCCTCGACGGCAACGTCCGGCGCGCGATCGACATTCACGAGGGCGAGAAGATCAACGAAGCCGCGTTGAAGCGGTTGATCCGCGCCGCCGTCGCTCTCAACCTCGCGGGCAAGAAGCCCGCAGAGTAGTCGCGCGAACAAACGCTGCCGCGGGCCCGTCCATTACGGTCGGCGGGCCGTCTGGTAGAAGCGCAGCTCGAAGCCCATGCGCGCCCAGAACGCCCGCGCGAGGAAGTTGTCGCGCAGGATGCCCGCCTCCACCTCGTACGTCCCGCGCGCCCGATGGTCGTCCAGGATCGCCTGCACTGCCGCCGTGCCGACGCCCTCCCGACGGAATGCGGGGAACACCGTGAACTCGCCGATCGTCGCGACCATCCTCGACTCGTCGGGGAAGTCAGGCAGGTTGCGGACGATCGCGAAGCCGGCACGCGCGCCGTCCTGCAGGATCCAGAGGAAGTCGCGCCCCTCCATGTCCTCCAGCATCGCCTCGATATACAGGTCGACCTTGAACGGCGACTCCGCAGCTGACGGATCGAAGCGATCCATCTCGACCATGTACTCACGCAGCGCCGCGAAGAACGCGTCGTAGTCCGCGACAGCGACCGTCTCGATCGTGACGGTCACGCTCGGCCGCCGGTCGTGATCCATTCGAGCGGCACGTCGAGGAGCGACCGGATCGTGCGCACATCGTCTGGCGGCGACATCGTGCCGCCGTGGTCGATGAGCACCGCGTGCATCCCGACGCGCTCCGCCCCACGCACGTCGGCACTGACGCTGTCGCCGACCATCAGCGTCTCGTCCGCGAGCGCCGAGGTCAGCGCCAGCGCCGCCTCGAAGATCGCAGGGTGCGGCTTGCGTACGCCCACCCGCGCGCTGGCCACCACGTGCGCGACGAGGTCGCCCGTGAGCGCTCGGACGATCTCCGGCAGCGCCCAGATGTGGTTCGACACGATGATCGATGTCACCCCCGCGTCGCGGAGTCGCCGCAGCGCAGACAGTGCGTTATCGAACAGCACGTAGCGCGCCGGATCCTCCTCGATCAGCGCCGCGCGGCGCCCGGCGTCGAGGAGCGCCGGCCCGTCCGGCACCCCCGCCGCGCGGAAGCGCTCGATGGCGAGCGTG
>CAMDAY010000100.1 GCA_945888895.1 Dehalococcoides mccartyi
TGACAGCGTCGCGAACTCCGCGACCAGCCACGCGAGGACGTGCCACCGCCCGCTCCTCCGACGGGCGATTCCGCCCACCATGGCCGCCATAGCTACCACGCGCTACGACTCACGCCAGAGCACGTCGCCCGCGAGATCCGGGGCGTGCGGCTTGCTGGCGAACACCGCGTGCTCCTCGACCGAGGTCGCGATGGTGCAGGAGGGGCCGTGGCCCGGCAGCACCAGCGTCTCCGGCGGCAGGACGAGGAGCCTCGACGCGATGGAGTCGACCTCCTGCCGCAGCGCCTCGTTCGTCCTCGTGCGGCCCGGGCCGCCGGGGAACAACGTGTCGCCGGTGAGCACAGCCGCACCGACGAGGATGCAGATCGAGCCGGGTGTGTGCCCCGGCGTGTGGATCACGCGCGCGCTCGCCCCGCCGATGTCCACCGTCTCGTCGTGGTGCAGCGCCAGCGCCCCGCGCGTGACGTCGAGGTCGGCCTCCTCGGCGCCCGCGTAGACCGGGGCGTCGGTGGCGGCGCGCAGCACCTCGAACCCCAGCCAGTGGTCGAAGTGCGAGTGCGTCACGATGATCCGCTCGATGGTGCGGCCAGCGAGGGCGTCGAGGACCGCCTCGAACCCCTCGGGCACATCGATCACGGTCACCCGGTCGCGGTCCGGCCCGCTGACGAGATACGCGTTGTTCCCGTACTGCCCGATGTTCGCGACCACCTCGATGCGCACCGCGCCGTCGTCGTAGACCTGCTCCGCCATGTCATCGCCCCCCTCGGATCGTTCGAGGTCAGGGTACCGCCGTGCGCGATGCCGAGGAGCGCGAGCGCCGGGTGCGCCCTCACCCCCCGCCCTCTCCCGCTCCGCAGGAGAGGGGGCCGGAGTCGAGGATCGGGACGCCAGCGGTGGCCCACCGATCCGGGGATTGGCCCCCTCCCCCCTCGCGGGGGAGGGTTGGGGTGGGGGGTCTGCTACCTCCGCATCGCGCGGGCGGAGGGCCCTCACCCTGCCCTCTCCCCAAACGGGGAGAGGGTTCTGAGCGGTCCGTCCTACTTCCCCGCGGAGCGCGTCCCCAGCCCGACGCGCCCGCGCGCCCTCCACGCCAGCCCGTTGGCGACGAGCGCCGCGAGCAGGCGCCTCCCGCGCTCGACATCATCGAGGCCCGCGAGCAGCGTTCGCTCCGACACGCTCGCGCCATCCTCGGCGTGGGCGTCGCGGAGCGCCTGCATCAGCGCGCCGCGCAGCTGGCGGTCCGAGCCTGCCCACGCGCCCTGCGCCCGCACCGGCTCGGCCACCTCGCCCGCCGCGAAGCGAGGTCGCGCCGCGCACGTCGAGGCCAGCGCGCACTCGCCGCAGCGCGGACGGGGGAGGCAGACGCGCCCGCCATAGTCCATCAGCGCCGGGTTCCATCGCGCCGCCTGGCCTCGAGGCAGCAGCCGCGCCGCAATCGCCTCGACCGCCGCGGGCGAGGTCTCGCGCGCCGGCTGCAGATCGCCGCACACGAGCCGCCCGAGGACACGCACGACGTTGGTGTCCACGGCGGGGGCATCGTCGCCCCAGCCGAAGGTGCGCACGATCGCCGCCGTGAACGGCCCCACCCCCGGCAGCGCGAGCAGCGCCGCGGGGTCTCGAGGCAGCGCGCCGCCGTGACCGCCATCCTCGATGGGGCGCATGCATCGGATCGCCGTCTCGTGCAGCGCGACGGCGCGGCGCGGGTAGCCCGCGCGCCCCCACACGCGCAGCACCTCGGCGCGGTCGGCCCGCGCGAGGTCCCCGACCGTCGGAAACGCACGCATCCACCGCTCGTGGATCTCGATCACGCGGGACATCTGCGTCTGCTGCGCCGCCACCGCCGCGACCAGCGCCGAGTACGGGTCGCGCGCCGTCCGCCACGGGAACGGCGACTCGTTCGCCTCGTACCACCCGAGCAGACTTCGCCTGATCTGTGCGACACGACGAGGCGTCAGCGTGGCGAGGGCGTCGGCAGCCGCGCGCGCGGCGTCCGAGGTGGCTGGCTTCGTCGCGGGAGTTGAGGTGCGGGGCGTCACGCCTCGAAGGCTACTCGCCCGGCTCCACCACGCACCACCGCTCGAGGTACCCGGAGCGCCCGTAGGACCTCGTGTCCTGCGGCACCGTCTCGTCGAGCTCGCGGAGCATCAGCGCCAGCTGCTGCCGCACATACTCCACGTCCCCGCGCGACCACTCCGCCGGCAGCCGCACCTCGACGCTCCGCCCCTCCTCGAGAGGGAAGCGCAGGAGGATGGTTTCGTCGGGGGCTGCGGAGGTGGGATCAGGCTGGCTCATCGGAGTTGGAATCAGCCGAACGGACGCGATAGGCAGTTGACGCGGTTCTCGTCCCCGGGACTTGCTCGATCAATTTCTTGTCCACCATGCGACCGAAAATTGTCTTCATCTGGTAGTCGGCGCGGATGTGAGTGATGTCTCGAGCCTGTCCGTTGCGGATCGTCTCGTGGGTCTTCAGATATTCCATGATCGCCTCTTCGGGGGATGCAAGAGGCTCATGTCGAATTATGACCCTTACCCCACTGTCTTCCTCCGCGATCATGGGCTCCTTGAGGCCGAGGTTGTGCATCGCGTCAAACGCGGTGTTCAATCCCTCCCCCACATCCTTGTTAGGAGGATCGGGGAACTTGTTGAGAATCCGGACAACAGCGCCGTTCCGAGCGAAGCGCTCATTCAAGATGTTCTCGACGGTTATGTGCGCAGGAAGGCGACCCGGGCTGAACACCTCGATTCGATTATCGAAGACAGTGATATGGATGTCGTCTGCGACGCTGTAGTCGCGGTGTAGGACGGCGTTCGCGATGAACTCGTGAAGAGCCTCCGGAGGGTAGGCGACTGCTTCCAAGGCTCCCTCGCCGAGTCGTGGTATCTCCTCGACGATCTCCTTCGTCTTCTCGACGGCTGCCTTGATCTGATCGTAGAGGCAACCCTCGATTGTGACCGGGTCGAATGCGAGCGAGTCGCGGGTCCCCGCTGCATCTTGTGTCTTGTATCGATAGATCTTGATCCCGCAATGCTTCGGGATCAGTGCCTGCGGCTCGTCGGCAAACAGCAACACGCCGGCCACGGTCGGCTTTTCTTCGCGGAGCAGGAGCTGCTTTCGGAGCCACGGCTCCGGCTCTGATGTGGGCACGACCTGTTCGACGAAACCGTGAATGACACCCGAGTCGGTGACGAGATCTTTAGGAACGTTCGTCAGCTGAGTTTCGAAGGACGTAATCCCCTTGGAATACTCAAGCCTCTGGATGTCCTGAGGGAGGGTGACGGGAAGGCTCTGCGCACCACGTCGAACGTAGATCGTCCCGTCCGCTGCTTTTGTGATCTCTTGAGTTTTCGCGATTTGAAGATGTAGGACTAACCCCGGAACGCCAGCTCCCTCAAGGAACTCGTACTGGAAATCGGTTCCCAGAGGGAATCGTTGTTCAAGCGCCTGGATGTGCCCGTTCGCGGCTTCGTCATTCGGAAAGCCATCCCAAATTCTCGGCCCCCCCGGCAGCGGTCTCGGCGATCCCAATATAGAGGTCGCCCCCGTCCGCGTTCGCTAGGGCTGAAATCGCTTTCGAGAGGGCGGATGGCGATATGGCTCGCGCCTTGAGGTCACCGAACTGTCCCTCCCTGAGGTTGAGAAGGGTTCCAACCTGCCCGGCGTCTAGTTGCGCGGTCGTGATTCCGTCTGGCATGGCAGAATCATACTGGGTCTGTCAGCGCCCACTCTCCCATCCCCACCCGTGCGATAATGGCCTCCGATCGCGCCTCGCGCCGCTTGGGTGCGTCGCCGGCGAGGCTACGGCGATCCTCGAGGACTGACGCACCGGCTTGATGGCGGGGTTTTAACCTTGACGACTGCTTCCACGGGCGCGGCGCTGCCGCTTGCCCATGTCCTGCCCGTGACCGCCGAGGTGAACGCGGCGGGCCGCCTCTCCGTCGGCGGCTGCGATGTCCGCGAGCTGGCGGACCGCTTCGGCACGCCGCTCTACATCTATGACACGGCCACGCTCCGCGCCCAGCTGCGCGGGTACCGCGAGGCGTTCACGGCCGCCTACCCCGACAGCGAGCTGGTCTACGCCTCCAAGGCGTTCCTCAACCGGCCGTTCGCGCGGTTCATCGCGTCCGAGGGGTTCGGGTTCGACGCCGTCTCGGCGGGGGAGATCGCCACGCTGAAGTCGGCGGGAGTCGACCTGGGGCGCGTCTACCTGCACGGCAACAACAAGACGCCGGACGAGCTGCGCTACGCCGTGGAGAACGGCGTCGGCCGCATCGTGATCGACGGCGAGTGGGAGATCGAGCTCCTCGAACGCGTCGCGGGCGAGCTCGGGCGGACGCAGCGCGTGCTCGTGCGCGTGTCGCCGGGCATCGACGGGCACACGCACGAGAAGACGACGACGGGCATCCTCGACAGCAAGTTCGGGCTGCCGATCGTGACGGGGGCGGCGGAGCGCGCCATCCGCGCCATCGTCGCCGCGCCGCACCTCGAGTTCCGCGGCATCCACATGCACCTCGGCTCCCCGATCTTCGAGATGGAGCCCTACGGCGAGGCGATCGAGGTGATGGCGGAGTTCATCGACGAGGTCGTGCGCAAGCAGATCGGCGTCGAGGTGCCGGAGTTCTCGCCGGGCGGCGGCTTCGCCGTGGCCTACCGCCGCGAGCAGGAGGCGCCCGCCTACGCCGAGTACGCGGCGGTGATCGCCAGCACGCTCCAGCGCGAGGGCGACGCGCGCGGCTTCGAACTCCCGCACATCACGCTGGAGCCGGGCCGCAGCATCGTCGCGCGCGCCGGGCTGGCCGTGTACACGGTGGGCGCGCGCAAGGAGGTGCCGGGCATCCGCACCTACGTGAGCGTGGACGGCGGCATGGCGGACAACCCCCGCATCGCGCTCTACGACTCGAAGTACGAGGCCGTCCTGCCGGACCGCCCGCTCGCCCCGCCCGAGGAGCTCGTGACGATCGCCGGCAAGTACTGCGAGTCGGGCGACATCCTGATCAAGGACATCGAGCTGCCTCGGCTGCGCGCGGGCGAGCTGCTGGCGATGCCCGCCGCCGGCGCGTACCAGGTGGCGATGGAATCGAACTACAACCTCGCGCTGCGGCCTGCCGTCGTCATGGTCGAGAACGGCACCGCGCGCCTGATCCGCCGCCGCCAGACGTTCGAGGACCTCGGCGCGCTGGACGTGGACGAGTAGCGATGGCACCACGCGAGCCCGCCGACGGATCACCCCCACCCCAACCCTCCCCCGTCGAGGGGGAGGGGGGACGGAATACGTGGGGCCTCCGAGGGCATGACAGTGCCGTCGAGGCACTCCGCCGCGCGATCCGGTCGGGGCACCTCGCGCACGCGTTCCTGATCGGCGGGCCGCCGGGCGTCGGCAAGACGGCGCTCGCGCGTCGCCTCGCCGCCACGCTGACCGCGCCGAGCGCCGACGACGAAACCGTCCCCGACCTTGAGGCTCGCGCGGCGAAGCAGATCGAGGCAGGGACCAACCCGGACATCGAGCGCATCACCATCGGCGGGATGTGCGACGAGACCCCGCACGACCACGCCACCGACCGCTCCACGCGCATCCGCATCTGCCAGGTCAGGCGACTCGAACGGGTCGCCTCGCTCGCCCCGTTCGCCGCGCCGCGGCGAGTGTTCATCATCGACACCGCGGACGACCTCCAGAACGAAGCGGCGCACGCGCTGCTCAAGACGCTCGAGGAGCCACCGGGCGGGGCGATGCTCATCCTCGTCGCGGCGGACGTCGACGCCCTGCTGCCGACGATCCGCTCGCGCTGCCAGGAGTTCACGCTGCGCCCCATGCCGCACACGCTCCTCGCCGCCGCGCTGCAGGAGGACGCCGGGCTCCCGGCCGAGGAGGCCGTGACGCTCGCGCACCTCGCGCACGGGCGATACGGCCTCGCGATGCGCATGCACGCCGACCCGACGATGGCCGTGCTCCGCGAGTCCGCCGAGGCGGAGGCGGGACGCCTCGCCACCGGATCGCGCAACGAGCGCTTCGATGTCGCCGACCGCATGGGCAACGGCTGGTACCGCGAGCGCGAGAGCGTGCTGGCGACGATCGACCTGTGGCGCGAGTGGTGGCGCAGCGCGCTCCTCGCCGGCGCGGGCGTCGAGGGCGTACGTTCAAACATCGACTGCAACGCCGAGGATGCACTGCGTGCGCTGCGTGCGGTGCAGACGGCGCGCGAGCACCTGCTCGCCAACACCAGCGCGCAACTGGCGCTGGACGTGATGATGCTCGACCTGCCGATGCTGCCTCCCGGTTCCGTAACCGGTGGACACGTCGCTGGTCGCGCCGATCTTGAAACGGAGGAACGCGTCCCGGCGACCGTCGGCGAGTAGTCTGCTCCGGCCCCCTCTCCCCGTTCGGGGAGAGGGTTGGGGTGAGGGCCTCTGCCTTCGGTGGCGCTGCGACGCGAACAACGATGGTGACCCAGATCCCTGAAACACAAACACGCGACGGCGTGGTCGGCATTCGATTCGTCGAGGCCGGCCCGATCCACTACTGCTCCCCCGCATCGCTGAGCCTCGGCAGCGGCGATTACATCGTCGTCCGCACCGACCGCGGCGAGCGCATGGGCTGGGTCGTGCTCGCGGCAGACCAGATCCTCGGCGCGAACCTCCACCTCAACGACGGCCCCGTGCGCGTGATCGACCGGCTCGCATCCGAGGCGGACGTGCAGGCGTACCGCGACATGCAAACGCGCGCGACCGAGGACCTCGGTCGGGCGCAGGCGATCGCCACGAAGCGCGACCCGCGCGTGCGCGTCGCCAGCCTGATGTACGACCTCGACGGATCGCACGCAGACCTGACCTTCGTCGCGCGCGACCAGGACGACGGCGAGTGGCTGCGTCGCAGCGCCGCGAAGGAGTTCAGCGCCAACGTGCAGGTGGAGCAGGTCGGCGACCGCGACCGCGCGAAGTCGCTGGGCGGCCTCGGTCAGTGCGGGCGCGCGCTCTGCTGCTCGTCGTGGCAGGTGGAGTTCCCCGCGATCTCGATCAAGATGGCGAAGGACCAGGGCCTCGCCCCGAACCCCTCGAAGATCTCGGGCGTGTGCGGCCGCCTGCTCTGCTGCCTCTCGTTCGAGGTGGACGCGTACCGCGAGATCCTCGGCTCGCTGCCGAAGGTCGGCAAGCGCATCAGCACCCCCGTGGGCCGCGCGAAGGTGATTTCGATCAACGCGATGACCGAGACCGTGCGCATGCGCATGGAGGACACCAACGAGATCGTGGAGATGCCCGCCGCCGCACTGCGCGAGCAGTACGGCACCGCGGTACGCCCGGCGGACCTCGAGGATGACGTGGAGCGCGCGATCCACGAGCAGGACCGCGAGCGCCGCGAGAACTTCCTCGGCGTCCTCGAACCCGTGTCGATGCCCACAGCGCCCCGACGTCCGGACAGCCGTCCCCAGGGCCGCCCCGATCGAGGCAACGACAGCCGCCCGCCGCGCCCCGATCGCCCCGCCGGCGGACGTCGCGACGACGCTACCTCGACCGACCGCCCCGCGCGAGGTGGCCCCGGCCGCCCGCGGCGCGACGGCGCCCCCGGCGACGCCCCCACTGGCACCTCGAACGCACGACCCGGCCGCCCCGGCATCGCCGCCCGCCGTTCCTCGCGCCCCGGCACGCCCGAGGGCACCGACATGTCGACTGGGCAGGCCGAGGCACCTCGTGCCGAACGCCCCCCGCGCGAGGATCGCCCCACCCGCCCGCCTCGACCGGCCGGCGAGGCGACGAC
>CAMDAY010000101.1 GCA_945888895.1 Dehalococcoides mccartyi
TCTCCGAAGACACCTACCGCACGTTGATCGCCGCGGACAGCGCGATCATGGTGCTCGACGCCGCCAAGGGCATCGAGCCGCAGACGCGCAAGCTCTACGAGGTCTGCCGCGCGCGGCGCATCCCGATCATCACCTTCGTCAACAAGATGGATCACGACGCCCTCGATCCGCTGGAGTTGCTCGACCACGTCGAGGCAACGCTGGGCATCACCCCTGCGCCGATGACGTGGCCGATCGGCGATGGACCGTCGTTCCAGGGCGTGTACGACCTGCGCAAGCAGCGTGTCCTGTTCTTCGAGCGGACGGCGGGGGGTCGGCATCGCGCCCCGGTCGTCGAAGGCGACCTCGACGACTCGCAGGGGCAGATCGCCCAACTGATCGGGTCGGAGGCCCTTGAGCAACTGCGTGAGTCGACCGAGATCGCGCTCGAGGCGGGCCACGCGTTTGAGCTCCAGGGCTTCCTTGATGGCTGGCTGACGCCGGTCTACTTCGGGAGTGCCATCAACAACTTCGGGATCGAGGTACTGCTCGATGCGGTGAAGACGCTGGCACCTCCACCGGGGCCTCGACGGTCTCAGGAGGGCGACCTGGTCCCGCTGGATGCACCATTCTCGGCGTTCGTCTTCAAGATGCAGGCCAACATGGACCCGAAGCACCGGGACTGCATGGCGTTCATCCGCGTGTGCTCGGGCCGCTTCGAGCGAGACATGCTCGCGTTCCACTCCGGCACCGGGAAGCGGATGCGGCTGAGCCGTTCGCAACGCGTCTTCGGGCAGGAGCGCGAGACGGTGGACGAGGCGTATCCCGGCGACATCCTCGGACTGGCGGACGTGGGGCTCCTCGGCATCGGGGACACGCTGACGGTCGACACGGCGCTCGCGTATGAGCCGATCCCTCGGTTCGAGGCGGAGCGATTCGCCCGCCTGCGGTGTGCGGATGTCCTCCGCACCAAGCAGTTCCAGAAGGGCCTCGAGCAGCTGGAACGCGAGGGGGCCGTACAGGTGTACTGGGCGCCCGACGCCTCCCGGAACAACCCGGTGTTGGGGGCCGTTGGCGAGTTGCAGTTCGACGTCGTGATGCGACGGCTCAGCGACGAGTACGCGGTGCAGACCCTGCTCGACATGCTCCCGCACACCATCCTGCGCCTCGTTGTCTCCGCGTCTCGCGATGTGCGCCTGCCCTCATCGGCCATGCCGCTCGTCGACCGGGATGGCAATGGCGCGCTGCTGTTCACCTCGGAACGCGAGGCACGCTACGCCGCCGAGTCCGTGACCGGACTGGTGCTGCGATCGGTCTCCGAGAACGTCCGAACCGACCAGCGCTAGCTGCGCTCCCAACCTTGGCGCGCCAGCCTCGGCGCCACACGAGGCTCTCAGCGTGACGGTGCGAGCGAGCGAGACGCGCGACATCCCATCGATCACGCGGGCTGGCGAAGCGCGTCTCGAGGGCCGCTTCGGGCTCGGTCGAATCCATGGATCTGCGCTGATGTTGACCATCACCGCGTCCGCGCTCAGCCCCCGCAAGCGGGCAGGGCTGGTAGTCTGCATCACGGAGCGCCGGGAAGTCTGGTCGGCAGTTGATTTGTCGATCCGTAATTCCTGGGAGTTCCTATGCGAGACGAGACCCCCGGGGAGCCCATCCTCGGTCGCGGCTCCTGGTCCGAAACCGCACGCATCACCGCGATCCTCCGCAAGGAGACGGTCGGCGGTGCGCTCGTCCTTGCTGCGACGGTGATCGCGTTGGTCTGGGCGAACTCCCCGGCTGCTGACTCCTACCATGCGCTCCGCGGCTTCCAGATCGGGCCCGAGCGCCTCCACCTGAACCTGTCGCTCGGCACGTGGGGGGCCGACGGCCTCCTCGCGATCTTCTTCTTCGTGGTGGGGCTCGAGCTCAAGCGCGAGTTTGTCGCCGGTGACCTGCGATCGCCACGCCGCGCCGCACTGCCGATTCTCGCGGCCGTTGGCGGCATGGCGGTGCCGGCCCTGTTCTACGTGGCGGTCAACTTCGGAGGGGACGGGACGCTTCGGGGCTGGGCGATCCCCACGGCGACCGACATCGCGTTCGCACTTGCGGCACTCGCGATCGTGGGCACGCACCTCCCCGCGGCGCTTCGGACATTCTTACTGACGCTGGCGGTGGTCGACGACCTCCTGGCGATCGTGATCATCGGCGTGTTCTATACGACCGACCTGCACTTCATCGCGCTCTTGGCCGCGCTGGTCCCACTCGCTCTATTCACCGTCGCCGTGCAGCGGCGCATCCGCGCCTGGTGGGTGCTGCTGCCGCTGGCGGCGCTCACGTGGGTGCTGGTACACGAGTCAGGAGTGCACGCCACCATCGCTGGCGTGCTCCTCGGCTTCGCGGTGCCAGTGCTGCGCAACAACGGGCACCACGAGCCGGAGCACGGGGGCATGGCCGAGCACCTGGAACACCGCTTCCGGCCGATCTCGGCGGGATTCGCCGTCCCAGTCTTTGCGTTCATGGCGGCGGGCGTCACGATCGGCGGCCTGACTGGCTTCACCGATGCGCTGAGCGAAAGCGTCACACTCGGAATCATCGTTGGCCTCGTCGCAGGCAAAGCCGTCGGCATCTTCGGTACGACCTACGTGCTTCACCGATTCACGCGTGTCCAGCTCGATGCGAGTCTCGGTTGGGCCGACGTTTTCGGTCTCTCCCTGCTCGCCGGCATCGGATTCACCGTCTCGCTCCTGATCGGCGAGCTCGCCTTCAGCGCCACGACACATCGCGATGACGACGTGAAGATCGGCGTCCTCGTCGGGTCGGTGCTCGCCGCCGTGCTGGCCGCGATCGTCCTGCGCGCGCGCAATCGGGTGTATGCGCGCCTGCGCGCCCTTGAGGAGTTGGACGTGGACCACGACGGCATCCCGGACGTCTTCGATGAGCCCACCCGAGGTGCCGGCTCGCGGTGAGGCACGAGAGTCGGCTCAGCACACCCAACCGAGGGATCGACAGGACTGCGGGCACGCCCCGACCGATACGTGGGGGATGACAGGGCGAGCACCCGCATCCGTCATCAGCAGCGGAGCAACGAGGAGCGTGTCACGGATCGACATCCGATGTTCGGAGTTGCACTCGTAGCGTGAACCGGATCAGCGCGAACGAAGGTACGCGGCGACCGGGCATCCAAGCGACGATGCGGCGAGGCTATTGGGGATCACCATCACGCTCGACCGAGTCAAATGAGGCACGAGCAGTGTGTTCTCTCGCGACATGCGGGAGACGATCAGGAGGATGACCGTGGAGGGGATCTATCTCGGCGTCGGGGCGGGCGCGATTGCGCTGCTCTTCGCGCTATTCACGGCACGCCAGGTCGTGTCGGAAGACCCTGGCGACGATCGGATGCAGGCGATCGCCAAATCGATTCAGGACGGCGCGAACGCGTTCCTCCGTCAGGAGTACACGTTCATCGCCGGCTTCGTTGCCGTCGTGGCGGTGGTCCTCGCGGTGTTCGTGGACATCGACGTGCTCGGGAAGTTCGGCGACCCGGGAGGGGCGGTGACCGGACTGCCGAGGACGGCGATCGCGTACGTGATCGGTGCACTCGCCTCCGGGACTGCAGGTCTGATCGGCATGTTCATCGCGGTGCGCGCGAACGTCCGAACGGCAGCCAAGGCACGCACCGGTCTCAACGCGGCCCTGCGGGTCGCGTTCTCATCTGGCACCGTGATGGGCATGACCGTTGTCGGGCTGTCGCTCTTCTTCATCTCCGTGATCTACCTCGTCTTCCAGGACGTCCAGCCGCTCACCGGCTTCGCGTTCGGGGCCTCCTCCATCGCGCTGTTCGCGCGAGTGGGCGGCGGCATCTACACGAAGGCCGCGGATGTCGGCGCTGACATCGTCGGGAAGGTCGAGGCAGGCATCCCGGAGGACGACCCGCGCAACCCCGCCACGATCGCGGACAACGTGGGCGACAACGTGGGCGACGTGGCCGGTATGGGCGCCGACCTCTTCGAGTCGTACTCCGGCTCGATCATCGCCGCGATGTCGCTGGCGTTCATCGCCGTCATCGGTCAGGGCGAAAGCGTCTACGAGCACGGCATCTTCGAGGCCTCCGCGACCGCCACCTGGTACTCAGCGGCGTACACCCTCCCGATCAGCGTGTCGGCGATCGGCATCTTTGCCTCGCTCATCGGCACCTACCTCGTCCGTACCAAGGAACAGGCCTCGATCGGGCAGCTCCTCTGGGCGCTGCGCATCGGCCCACCGACGTTCGGATCCGATCCGCCACCACCGCGAGCAACTGATCCCCCGCACCGTGGCCAAGGCCGTCGTTCACCACCTTGAAGCGATCGAGGTCGATGAAGAGCAGCCCTACGGGGCGACCGTCCTCGTCCGTGGTGAGCTTGCGGCTGATCGAGTCCAGCAGACAGTTGCGGTTCGCCAGGCCGGTCAGGGGATCGCGCATCGCCTCCGCGGCGCTCATACGGGCAACCTGTTCGAGCAACGGCGCAGCAGCGAGCGCACCGAACGTGCCGTCGCCATAGTCCACGACCATCGCGCCAAAGCGGTGCGCCACGGGACGCGCGAGGAGTGCTTCGTAGGCGACGGTGGCCGGGTATCCAGCCGGGATGATGAATGTCGCGTCCGAATCGACTAGTGCCTCGACGGGGCGTTCATGGTTCAGGGGGCCGCCGTACCCCAGCGGTCCCACCATCGCATTCAGGAACCAGACGCGATCGAGGAGCAGCGGCGTACCATCATCCCGCCGCACGATGATGCAGGCGAGCGACGGGTCTTGTGTGAAGAGCCGCTCGACATCCCCGCAGCGCAGCGTCGCGGGGTACGTCCTGATCTTGGTCGCCATCGCGCCGACGGGCACGTCGTCTACCTGCTCGCCGACCCACCGTGTCCCATTCATCTGCGCCCCCCGCATTCCTCGTGACTATCGACGGGGAGCCCTGGAGAAGAAGGGAGCGGCGTTAAGAGCGCGATAAACCTCCAAGGGTCTTGAGGGGGAAGTGAGGCGGGCACGGGCAGCACGCGCTGCGGCCGGTGACCAACAGCTCCGGCCCTACAGCCAGCTGCGCTGATGACCGAGCCCGAATCCCTCCGCCCGCAGACGCTACGTTAGGCGGAGCGATCCACCCGGGGCGCGTCAGTCTGCTTCCAAAGACGTACTATCCCCCGGATCGCACCGATGTGATGAGCCTCGATCCTCGAGAGATTGCGACTCCGCTTTGCCCGACGCCACCCGCATGAAATTCGGCATCTTCCTCGCGCCGTTCCACACCCTCGGTGAGAACCCGACGCTGGCTATCCACCGTGACCTCGAACTCGTCGAATGGCTCGACCAGTTGGGCTACGACGAGGCGTGGGTGGGCGAGCACCACAGTGCCGGCTGGGAGCTGATCGCCTCGCCCGAGGTCTTCATCGCCACGGCTGCGGAACGCACGAAACACATCAAGCTCGGCACGGGCGTCTCGTCGCTGCCGTACCACCACCCGCTCATCCTCGCGGACCGCATCATCCTGCTTGACCACCTCACGCGTGGGCGCGTCATGTTCGGCGTCGGGCCCGGCGCGCTCTCCTCGGACGCCGCGATGCTCGGCATCGAAGCGGTCACGCAGCGTCCGCGCATGGCGGAGGCGCTTGATGTGATCCTGCGGCTCTTCACCGAGGTCGAGCCGATCTCGGTGGAGACGGACTGGTTCGTGATGCGCAACGCCCGGCTGCAGCTCCGTCCCTACAGCGACCCCCATCCGCTGGTCGCCGTCGCCGCGGTGCAATCTCCCGCCGGCATGCAGCTCGCGGGCAAGCATGGCGCGGCCGTACTGACGCTCGCCCTGCCGCGTGGCGAGAAGCGCGAGTCCGCGCTGAAGGAGTACTGGGCGATCGCCGAGGAATCAGCGGCGCTGCACGGCCAGACGATGGATCGCAGCCAGTGGCGCATCGTGATCCACTGCCACCTCGCTGAGACGCGCGAGGAGGCGTTCGCGCAGACGCGCGTGAAGGCCGGCCAGTACCAGCGCGGCTACTTCACCGAGACGCTCGCCCACGACGACCCCGCGCCTGACCTGCCGCCGGAGGACATCCTGCCGGAGATGGTGAGCCGCGGCTCGTGGTGCGTGGGCACGCCCGACGATCTCATCGAGTTCATCGAGATGCTGCAGGAGCGCAGCGGCGGCTTCGGCGGGCTGATGATCCAGGCGGTCGAATGGGCCGACCGCGACGCCGTCCGCAAGAGCTATGAGCTGCTCGCGCGCTACGTCATGCCGCGGTTCCAGGGCGCCCTCGTCGGCCTCGAGGCATCGCAGCGCGACGCCAGCGCGGACGCGAAGGTGCTGCGCGCGAAGTTCAACGAGGCGATCGAGCGCGCGCGGCAGGAGCCGACCCGCTAGCGACCACTGTCCTGACGTACCGAGCCGCCGAGCATGGTGGCCAGATGGAGGATCGACGCATGAAGATCGAAGACAACAAGGGCATCTCGGACCTGCTGGTCGGCGAGGCGCAGCAGCTCTGCACCGGCTTCGGGTTCATCGAAGGCCCCGTGTGGGTGGCCTCGGACAACGCGCTGCTGTTCAGCGACATCCCGAACGACCGATCCTACCGATGGCGTCCCGGCACGACGGTCGCCGAAGTGTTCCGCGGGCCGAGCGGCATGTCGAACGCGAACACCCTCGATGCCGAAGGCAACGTGGTGATCTGCGAGCACGCCGGTCGGCGCGTCTCTCGCGCGGCCTACGACCAGCCGAACGAGGCGGTGACGATCGCCGGCGAGTGGGATGGGAAGCGGCTGAACAGCCCGAACGACCTCGTCGTTCACTCGTCGGGGTCGATCTTCTTCACCGACCCGAACTTCGGATGCAACCAGGCGCGCGTGCCCCTCCTCGGGTACAAGGGCCAGACCCAGGAACTGACGTACCAGGGCGTGTATCGCATCGACCCGGACGGCGCGCTGCACTGCCTGGTATCGCAGGGCTTCTACCAGCCCAACGGCCTCGTCTTCACGCCTGATGAGTCGGCGCTGTACATCAACGACTCAATGAACCGGATCATCTGGCGCTTTGAGATGAACTCCGATCTCACGCTCGGCAAGCGCACCCTGTTCGTCGACCAGCACGGTGACCCGCGTCCGGGCAACCCCGATGGCATGAAGGTCGACACCGAGGGTCGGCTCTGGACGACCGGCGCCGGCGGCGTCTCGGTGCACACGCCCGGCGGCGAATACCTCGGTGTGTTCGAGACGGACACGCACGCCGCGAACCTCGCGTTCGGCGGCGACGCGTTCTCGACGTTGTTCCTGACCGCGGGCACGACCGTCTGGAGCGTCGAGACGGCCGTCCGAGGCATCGCCCCGGAATCGCACTAGCGCCGCGCGCGGCGGGCCGGCGGCTCGACTCTCGCCTCCACTGCGACTGCTAGGCCCGCGGTCACGAGGGTCATCGTCGACGCAGCGCGAAGCGCCCCGCCCTGCGGCAGCCGCACCGTCGCCGAACCACTCGACAGCGTGGCGCGGAAGTGCTCGATGAAGCCGACGCCGAAGTTCAGCTCAACTCCGAGCGTCCCTCGATGCGACCGGTCTCGCCTCGATGGCGTACCTCGCGCCTCATCGATCGCGTCGCGGCGCTTGCAGAGATCGAGGGGACGCGCGAGCCTGCCAGTGTGAGTGGTGAGAATGCGGCCGGTGCTTTGTCTCATACAGGTGACTCCGTACCCTGCGGAACGACAACTGCGCAAAATCGGCC
>CAMDAY010000102.1 GCA_945888895.1 Dehalococcoides mccartyi
CGTCCTTCGCCGGCCGCCTGCTCGTCGCCACGCCGCTCCTCGATGATCCGAACTTCGCGCGGTCGGTGATCCTCGTGTGCTCGCACAACGAGGACGGCGCGTACGGGCTGGTGCTCAACCGCCCGCTCGGTGAGCCGGTGACCCTGTACCTCCCGGAGTGGAGTGCGCGCGTCGGCGATCCGACCGTGTTCTTCGAGGGCGGCCCGGTGCAGCGGCACATCGTCATGGGCCTCGGCCGCGACCGTGCGCTGGTGAACGCGGGCTGGTGGACGCGCGTCACCTCCGAGGTTGGCCTGATCGATCTGCGCTACGCCCCGCGCAACCTCGTGGAGCGCGACGACTTGATCGATGAGGCGCGGCTGTTCCTCGGCGGCGCCGGCTGGGGCCCCTCGCAGCTGGAGGCCGAGGTCGCGCAGCAGGCCTGGTTCGTCGTGGATGCCCGTACGAGCGATGTCTTCGGCGCGCAGCCCGTCATGCTTTGGCCCGACGTCCTGCGACGCCAGCGCGGCCGCCACGCCGACCTCGCGCTGTACGCGAACTACCCTGCCGACCCGCGCGCCAACTGAGCGCAACGCCGAGGAGCAGAGCGGGTGCGAGGCTCTCTTCCATGAGTAAGCTCGCGGAGCAACCGCCCCCCACCCCAACCCTCCCCCACGAGGGGGGAGGGGGCGGAAACCGAGCGAGCTCGTCTGGTGCTGCGGTACGAATCACTCGCACCAACTTGACGCGGCCACATCGAGTTCCGCCGGGAGCGTGAGGGGCGCAGCTCCTCACACTTGGTTCTCTCTTCTGACCCCTCCCGGCGTCACTCGCCGCCGAGGACGCACCGTTCCCTTCCCCCCTCCACGCGAAGCTACTCGGGGCGCACGAGCCTCGACGGCTGCTCGCCGCGCTGCCAGCGCTCCAGCTCTTCGAGGAAGATCGCGTCGGCGCGCGGCGTATTGTTGGTCGACACGTTGGACTCGTGCGGCGTGACGATCACGTTCGGCAGGTCCCACAGCGGCGACTCGGACGGTAGCGGCTCCACGTTGAACACATCGAGGTACGCGCCGCCGAGGTGGTTGGAACGGAGCGCCGCGATCAGCGCGTCCTCGTCGACCACGGGGCCGCGGCCGACGTTGAGGATGTGCGCGCCCTGCGGCAGCGCGGCTAGCGCCTGCGCGTTGATGAGCCCACGCGTCTGCTCGGTGAGCGGCGCGGCGAGCACGAGCCACTGTGTGCGCGGCAGCACCTCGGCGAGCCGGTCGGGCGACACCCACTCGTCGACGCCCTCGGCGGCCCCGGCGGGTGTGCGGCGCACGCCGATGATGTGCATCCCGAACGGGCGCAGGAACGCGGCGATGTACCCGCCGATCGTGCCGAGGCCGACGATGGTCACCGTCTGACCGCGGATGTCGTCCGGCAGCGCCGTCCGAGGGATCCCGCGCCACTCGCGTGCCCGCTGGCCCTCGGCGTAGAACGGCAGGCCGCGCGCCATCGACAGCAGGGCGGCGACGGTGGTGACGGCGATCGGCTCGCCGTTGGACCCGGGCGAGTTCGAGACGGCGATCCCCTTCGCCATCAGCTCGGCGTAGATCGGGTCGTCCGTGCCGACGTTCGACACGTGCAGCCACTCGAGGTGCGGCGCGCGCCGCGCGGCGCCGTACAGCTTGCGGCGCATCCCCAGCTCCGGCCGGTCGCCTAGGTCGCCCGAGGAGAACGCGACGGTGATGCGCTCCATGTGCTCGGGTGCGAGGCGGCCGTCGGCTTCCTCAGGCACCTCGACGCGCTCGATCGGGCCGCGGGGGCCTGGGATCGCGCTGATGCGCGTCACGTCCGCGTCGTATCGCTCGAAGAACGCTCGCGATGCCAGCAACACGGTCACGGGGGGCTCCTTCGTTCGGGCAGTCCAGTCGCGTACTGCCGAGGATACCCGGGGATCGCGACTCCGGCTTGGCCTAGTCCGCGCGCTCGCACTCCGCCTTCAGCGCGGCGGCCTCCATCGGCAGGAACTTCCGCGACACGCGCGCGACGATCCAGCCGAGCAGCGGCGCCGTCAGCCCCGACACGTCGATGGACAGCGTGACGTGGGTCCCCGTGCTGGTGGGCTCGAGGCGGTGCAGGGCGACGACGTGCATGCCGAGCGCGTTCGTGTCCCACTCGTAGGTGTTCGGCGCTGCGAAGCGCGTCACCGTTCACGTCCCCGGCGCGTTGCCGGGCTGCTTCAGCCGCGCGCTCCAGCCGACGCCCATCGGGCGCGGTGTCAGCACCTCGACGCTGGCGACGGTGGGGTTCCAGGAAGGCCACTGTGGGATGTCGACGGTGACGTCCCACACGCGCTCCACCGGAGCCTCGATGTCCACGGTCTGTTCCAGGTGCATGGATCCCTCCAGGGCTCGTGGCCGCACCTTCGCGCGCTCGCGTGGGGCGGTCAAGATCGCGCGCGGGCGGTCGATGATCGTCGCAGGGGCGTCTGCCTCTGTGTCCGCACGCCGTCGAGGAGATCGCGCATGGTCGATGGGAAGCTCGACGAGCCATCAGCCCACGTGAAGCGCGCCGCGGTTCCGACCGGGCCGATGCTCCCCGCCGCGCGCGCCGGGGCGCTCTCCATGATGCAGGACGAGGACGTCCGCCTGGAGGACCTCGCCAGCCTCATCCGCGCCGACCCCGGCCTCGCGCTCGTGCTGCTGACCGCCGCAAACTCGGCGGCTTCGGCGTCCCGTCGCCGCATCGAGAACCCGCGCGATGCCCTCGTCCGCATCGGCCTCACGGAGACGAAGCGGGTCATCGCGTCGGCGGTGGTCCGCGAGGCGTTCCGGAGCATGGAGGACTGCGGGGTAGACGAGGACGCCTTCTGGGCACACTCGTTCGCGGTCGCGGTCATCACTGAGTCGCACATCACCACGCCAGCGCTGCGCGCCATGGCGTTCTCCGCGGGGCTCCTGCACGACGTCGGCCGGCTCGTCCTCGGCGCGTCGATGCCCGGCGTCTACGAGTCGCTGTCGGCGAGGGCGCGGTCAGCCTCGATGGTGCTCGGCGCGGAGGCGGCGCTGTTCGGGGAGGATCACGCGAAGGCGGGTGGGCGGCTGCTCAAGCTGTGGGGCGTCTCGGACCGCATCGGCAACGCCGTCGCCCGTCACCACGAACCGCCCGCCGACGAGCTCGACGAGGCGCTCGCCCTCGCGCGCACCGTGGTCGCGCAGCTCGGTTACAGCGACGGCCTGCCGTGCCACTTCGACGCCCCGCCGTCCGAGGCGCCACCCGTCGAGGTGACGCCGGAGGTCGCGGCGACACTGCGCGAGAAGGTGACCTTGGTACCAGTCGGCGTGCATCACGACGAAGGGCGGTCAGCAGGGCACCGCCCTCTGGGCGGCGAGCTAGCGCACGCTGCCTCGGCGGATCGCTACGAACGAGGCGCGCCGCGCTCCTTCAGCTTCCACGCGGTGGGCAGGGCTGCAGCAGCGATGGCGATCTTGATCGCGTCGCCGATCACGAAGGGCGCGACGCCAAGCGCCCACACGCGATCCCACCCGACAACGCCTGCGAGGTGCGTGACACCGCACATGTAGATCACGATGTTGCCGAGCACCATGGCGGCGATCGTCAGGTACCACACGCGATCCCATCGGCTCTCGGCCAACTCCCCGACGATCCATGCGGCGACGAGGAACCCGATCAGGTAGCCGCCCGTTGGTCCGTTGATCACGGCCATCCCCGCGCCGCCGTTCTGGAAGATCGGTGCGCCCGCGATACCGACGGCCAGGTAGGCGGCGACCGAGGTACTGCCGAGGCGGCTGCCGTACGCCGCGGCCAGCAGCAGGACACCCAGCGTCTGTCCGGTGATCGGCACCGGGGAGCCCGGCACCGGCACGCGGATCTGCGCCGTCAGCGCCAGTACGCCCACGCCGATGACGACGAGGAGGGTGGCCCACGCCCAGCGCGCGAGGGGCTGCGCGTCGGGGATCGAGACGAGCGTCCGGCCGACGGAGAGGGAGCTGAGCGACACGAGCGGCGGTCCTTCCAATTCGTCCCGTCGAGCGCCCCTAGACGCCTCGGATCGGGCCGTGGCCCGAGTGCTCCGTGGCGGTGGGCGCCAGCGGCCGGTTCTCGGCGCCGACGCGGACGATGCGCGGATGGTGGTCGGCCACGTGTTCGGACCGGATCCACTCGAAGGAGAGAATAATCACCAAGTCGCCCGGATGCACGAGGTGGGCGGCGGCGCCGTTGATGCAGACATCACCTGAGCCGGGGATGCCGCGGATCGCGTACGTCTCCAGGCGCGCCCCGTTGGTGACGTCCAGGACGTGCACCTGTTCCCATTCCTCGATACCGGACAGCTCCATGAGCTCCGGGTCGAGGGTGATCGACCCCTCATAGTCGAGGTCAGCGGCGGTCACGAGTGCGCGGTGGATCTTGCCGCGCAGGACGGAGCGCAGCGCTGAGCGGTCGTCGGCAGCGTCCACGGGGACTCCTCGTCGTCTCGTCGAGCGAGTCTCGGCCGTCCCTGGTCCGAGCACGCGCGCGAGTTCGTGTGAGTTGCACCGTCCATGATGCCAGCCGCCCCCGGCCCCGTCGAGGATCGCCGCGAGGCACGGGGGAGCCGGAACGGGCGCGGTGTCCTCCTCGGCGAGCGGCGTCGAGGTGGCAGTGGGGCGGCCACCCCTGCCCCTCGTGCCTTCTCGCAGAACAGCGCTTCGCGCGGGGCGCGGGAGGGGCGGGAGGAAGGGAACCAACCGGGAGGAGCTGCGCCCCTCACACTCCCGGCGGAATCGTACGCGTCTAGAAGCCATCCGAACGTGCGCGAAGCTGCACGATCCGGACGGGGAGCCCGAGGGGCGAAGCCCCTCGGATTTCATCCCCCTTCCCGCGCCGGGAAGGGGGCAGGGGGATGGGCCGCCTCACGCTGCCCCCTCGAGGCCGCTCGCCGCGCGGTGCTCGCACCCGTCCTGCTCTGCCCGCCCGGCAACGCTCGCCGCGCGACACAGGGGCGCGGAGAGCCGCTATCCTTCGCGCGTCCAATGAGGACTCACGTTGCAGGAGAACCACATGCCCCGACTCGCGCCCCTTGACCCCGCTGACTTCACGCCGGAGCAGCAGCGCATTGCTGAAGCGATCACCTCCGGTCGAGGCGGCCTGCGCGGGCCTTTCCTCCCGTGGATGCGCAGCCCCGAGCTGTGCGACCGCGCGCAGCACCTCGGCGAGTTCTGCCGCTTCCACAGCAGCCTCGATGCCGCCCTCAGCGAGTTCGCGATCATCGTCACCGCGCAGTACTGGAAGTCGCAGTACGAGTTCTACGCGCACGCCCAGATGGCCTCCAACGCCGGTGTCTCCGACAACGTGATCGAGTCCGTGCAGGCAGGCGAGGAGCCGCCGTACCAAGACCAGAAGCAGCAGGCGATCTGGATGTTCGTCACGGAATACTTCAAGACGCACCGCGTCTCGGACGCCACGTACGAGCGTGCCAGGGCTGCCCTGACCGAACGCGGCGTCGTGGACCTCGTCGGCATCGTCGGCTACTACGGCCTCGTCAGCATGACGCTGAACGTGTTCGAGGTCGGCCTGCCCGAGGGCGCAAAGGCCCCGTTCGCCGAGTAGCGCGCGAGCCTCGACGGAACGCAACAGGGGCGGCCGCGAGGCCGCCCCTGTCTGTATGCGATGCGCCCGAGGGCTACGTGCGCGCGGGCGGGTTGTTCGTGAAGCGCGCGGCGTCCTGCGCCGCGTAGCGCGCGACGACGTTGTCGATCGCGGCTGTCGCTTCGACACGCTCAACCACCTCGGCGATGCGGGACGCGGGGATGGCAAGCGTCATCTCGCCGTTGGCCATGCCGGTGCGCACGCGGCTGAGCTGGCAGCCCGTGCTCGCGGCGATCATGCCCTTCTCCTTCGCCATGGCGACGATGTGGCACTGCGGCTTCCCCTCGATCGGCAGGTCGGGGAAGGCGTCCTTCATGACCATCAGCTGACGGCCCGTGATGCGCAGCAGCGCGACATCCGGGGCGGTCGCCTCGGACAGCGGGCCGTAGATCACGGACTCCGGCTTCTCGGCGACGGTCGTGATCATCGGGATCATGTCCATCGTGACCCAGCCGCTCTCCATGAGCGCGCCCACGTCGGCCTTGCCCGCGGCCTCGTCGAGGGTCTCGAATCCGTGCGTCCACGAACCGACCGAGCAGTTCGCGTGGTCGGCGGCGACGGTGGAGAAGGTGCGGTCGGGCGCCTTCATCCAGAACACGCACCCCGCGGCGACGCGACCCGTGCGCCCGTCCACCTCGTGCGGTGCGGGCATGGGGTCCTCGAAGGCGGGGACGTCGCTGGGGACGCTGCTCGCGAACGAGATCGCGATCGGGGCGACCTGCACGCCGAGGGCGTTCGTGAGGCGCTGGGAGAGATCAGACCAGTTGGATGCATTCGCCATGGATGTGTGCTCGCCTTCCGCGTGCGCCCGGCTCGTCTTGGTTGACGTGCGGCGGGGGCTCACATCATCCGATCGAGGGCCCCATCCACGTCAAGGACGCGCGAGGTGTGTCAGATGGGGCTGGGACGTGTCTCAGAAACGATCTGGCAACCAGTGCGCTTATGGACGCTATCGGTAGGATTCATAGATGGCACGACGCTGGTTCCCCAACGTGTACGAAGGCTGGGTCGTCGTCGGATCCTCGGCGTTGGTCACGCTGCTTATCGGTGCGTCGTTCTACTACGGCTTCGGCGTCTTCTTCACCGACATCATCGCGGAGTTCGGTTGGAGCGTGGCGGCGACGGCGCTCGCGTTCTCGCTGCGCTCGGAGATCGGGGGCCTCGCGGCGCCGTTCGTGGGCATCGGCATCGACCGCTACGGCGCGCGCCGCGTGATGATCGGCGGCGTGCTGGTGGCGGCGGTCGGCGTCATCGGCCTGTCGTACATCCAAGACATTGTGCAGTTCTACATCGCGATGATCGTCATCGCGATCGGGTCCTCCGCCTGTGGCGGGCAGGCCGGCCTGGCCGCGATCGCGACGTGGTTCGACCGGCGGCGCGCGCTCGCGATGTCGATCTCCACGCTCGGCGGCGGCGTCGCGGGCATCCTCGTCGTCGGCCTCGCGTGGCTGGTCGAGGAGTTCGGGTGGCGCATCGCGCTCCGGGTGCTCGTTGTCGGCATGCTGATCATCGGCGTCACGTTCAGTGCGCAGATCCGATCGAGGCCGCGCGAGCATCCTCAGCCGATGGACGGGCAAGCCTATTTCCAGGCGGATGGGAGCGCGGCGCCGCTGGGCATCATGTGGGGCGTGCCGACCTGGACGGTCGTCCGCTCGCGGACGTTCCTCTTCTGCGGCCTCGCGATGATCGCGATCTCGTTCGCGACGACCGCGCTACTGGTGCACCAGGTCGCGTACCTGGAGACCCAACTGCAGGTGCCAAAGTCCGCCGCCGCATTCACGATCACGATCTACACGATGACCTCGATCGTGGGGCGCATCGGGCTCGGGATGCTTGGTGACCGGATCTCGAAGCGCGTGCTGATCGCAGGATGCGCCGCGCTGATCGGTAGCGGCATCCTCGTGCTCACGTTCGCGACCACCTACTGGCAGGCCGTCGCGGGGATCGCGCTGGTCGCGCCTGGCTTCGGCGGCACGATTCCCCTGCGCCCCGCCATGATGGCGGAATACTTCGGCACGATGCACTTCGGCACGGTGAGCGGG
>CAMDAY010000103.1 GCA_945888895.1 Dehalococcoides mccartyi
TCGCTGAACACGGTCGCGCGCGCGTAGTCGCCCTGCGCAAGACGCACGCACTGTCCGCCGCGGATGTCGATCGCCGGGATCACGTCCATGTGCTGGTTACCTGCTTCTCGATTGAGCCATGTGACCTTCGGTCACGGGGTCGCCGGCACGTCAGGCGCGATCGAGCCGCGCTCGCGCGCAAGTCGCAGGAAGTTGGCGTACAGCCGTAGTCCCGCGGCACCTGACTTCTCGGGGTGGAACTGCGTCGCGATCACGTTGTCGCGCCCGACCACCGACGCGAACGTGACGCCGAGGTAGTCAGTCAGCCCGATCACCACGTCCGCCTGTGAGGGCGCCGGGTGATACGAGTGCACGAAGTAGAAAAACGAGTCCTGGTCGATGCCGTCGAACACCGGGTGCAGCGGCAGGCCGGTGTCGGCGTCGGGACGCACGGTCACGGTGTTCCAGCCCATGTGCGGCACGGTCATGCCGTAGGGGAAGCGCACGATGCGCCCACCGAGGACGCCGAGGCACTCGTGCTCGCCCTCCTCCTCCGACACCTCGAACAGCGCCTGCATCCCCATGCACACGCCGAGGAACGGCCGCCCGGACGCGATGTAGTCGCGGATCGGCCCGTCGAGGCCACCGTCGCGCAGGTTCTTCATGGTATCGGCGGCGGCACCCACGCCCGGGAGGATCAGCGCCTTCGCCCCGGCGATCGCGCCGGCGTTCGCGGTCACGGCCGCCTCGACCCCCGCGTGGGAGACGGCGCGCGCCACGCTACGCAGGTTGCCTGCGCCGTAGTCGACGATCACCACGTCCGCCATGACGGCTCTCCGCTGGTTCAAGGCGCTGGCTGAGTTCGGGGTTCAGCATCCAGTGTACCGCCGAGGTCCGACACGCGCCCGGGACCGCCGCCCGTGCCACGGAGCGGCGATCGCAGCCGGGCGGCGCGGTATCCTCGACGTATGACCAGCGACCAGGTGGCCGAGCAGCGCGAGCTCGAGGCGGCGCGGATCCGCGTCGATGAGTTGCGCACGCAGATCCGCTACCACGACCACCGCTACTACACGCTGTCGCAGCCCGAGATCGGCGACACGCAATACGACCTGCTCCTCCGCGAGCTGCGCGACCTCGAAGCGCGCTTCCCCGATCTCGTGACCCCGGACTCCCCGACACAGCGCGTCAGCGGTGAGGCGACCGTCGAGTTCACGGGCGTACAGCACCGTGAGCCGATGCTCTCGTTGGGCAACGTGTTCAACGCCGATGAGCTAGCCGCCTGGTACGCGCGCGCCGTGCGCCGCATCGAGCGCGAGGACCTGCGCTTCGTCTGCGAACCGAAGATCGACGGCCTCGCGATCTCGCTCGTGTACGAGGGCGGGCGCTTCGTACAGGGCGCGACCCGCGGCGACGGCTTCCGCGGCGAGGACATCACCGCCAACCTGCGCACGCTGCGCGCGATCCCGCTCGTGCTCAACGCCCCGCCCGAGTCGCTCCCGCGCGCGTTCGAGGTGCGCGGTGAGGTGTACATGTCGAAGACGGAGTTCGAGCGCCTCAACGAGGAACGCCGTCTCGCGGGCGAGCAGCTCTACATGAACCCGCGCAACACGGCGGCGGGATCGCTGCGCCAGCTCGATCCGAAGATCACCGCCGCGCGTCGCCTCGACCTGTTCATCTACCAGCTCGGCTGGGTCGAGGGCCACCGCCCCGTCGACGCCCACTCCGATGCGATGTCGTGGCTAGGCGGGCTCGGCCTGCCGACGAACCCGCTGACGCAGACGTTCGGCAGCATCGAAGAGGTCGCGGGGTTCTGCGAGGGCTGGGTCGAGCAGCGCGACGCGCTGGAGTACGGCATCGACGGCGTCGTAATCAAGATCGACGACTACAACGCGCAGCGCGAGCTCGGCGTCGTCGGCCGCGAGCCGCGATGGGCGATTGCGTGGAAGTTCCCCGCCGAGCAGGCCGTCACGCGCCTCCGCCAGATCGAGGTGTCCGTGGGCCGTACCGGCGTCCTGACGCCGTTCGCCGCGCTCGAGCCTGTGTTCGTCGGCGGCGCGAACGTGAGCCTTGCCACGCTGCACAACCTCGATCACATCCACGAGCTCGACATCCGCGCAGGCGACGACGTGATCGTGCAGCGTGCGGGCGACGTCATCCCGCAGGTCGTGGCGCCCGTGCTGTCGAGGCGCGAAGGCCGCGAGGCCGACCTCGTGCCGTTCGAGATGCCCTCGACCTGCCCCGTGTGCGGCGGCGAGGTGCGGCGCAACGAGAACGAGGCCGCGTACTACTGCATGAACCGTCGGTGTCCCGCGCAGCTCTCGCGCGGCGTCGAGCATTTCGCCTCGCGCGGCGCGATGGACATCGAGGGCTTCGGCGAAAAGATGGCGTTCCAACTGGTCGACACGCTGCGCCCGGACAGCGCCCTCCACTACATCGAGACGCTCGCGGACATCTATTCGCTCCCCGCCCTGCGCGACGAGCTACTGACCATCCCGCGCATCGGCGAGAAGAAGCTCGATGCGCTGTTCGCGAACATCGAGGGCAGCAAGCAGCAACCGCTGTCACGCCTCCTCGTCGCGATCACGATCCGCCACGTCGGCAGCGAGACCGCGCGCGCCCTCGCGGGCCACTTCGGCACGATGTCGGCGCTGCGCGAGGCCGCGCTGGAGGACCTGCAGGCGGTGAACGACATCGGCCCGATCGTCGCGGAGTCTGTCTACGACTTCGTGCGTGACTCGGAGAACGCGGCTCTCCTCGACCGCCTCGCGATCGCCGGCGTGCGCATGGACGAAGGTCGAGTCGCGGCGCGCGGCGGCGTCCTCGACGGTCTGAGCATCGTCGTGACCGGTTCGTTCGCCATCCGTCCGCGCAGCGAACTCGAGGAGTTGATCAAGAGCCTCGGCGGCAAGGTGAGTGGCGCGGTCAGCAAGAAGACCTCGTTCGTCGTGTCCGGCGAGGGCGGGGGCAGCAAGCGAGACAAGGCTGAGACACTGGGCGTGGAGATCATCGACGAGCAGGAGCTCTTCGACCGGCTCCGCGGCTTCGGCTGGACTGACGCACCCGCATAGTCTGGACTTCCGACCCATACGCAGCGCTACGCTCAGGGCGTCTGACACGTCCGAGGAGTCCCCCATGGCCACAGCAACTGGCACCGACGCGCAGCGCTTCCGCCGCTACCTCAACGAGGAAGTGGACGGTCTCTACATCTACCAGCAGCTCGCGGAGATCGAGCAGGAGCCGCAGCTCAAGGACGTGTATCACCGCCTCGCGGAGACGGAGACACGCCACCTCAAGCTCTGGCAGACGCAACTCCAGCTCGCGGGACTGGACGCCTCGGTCGGACGCCCCTCGAGGCGCGCGCGCTTCCTGATGTGGGTCGCGCGCAAGGGCGGCGTGGACCTAGTGCTGCCCGTGATCAAGGCGTTCGAGAACGATGCGACCGACATGTACGCCGGCGACCTGATCGCCGAGGCGGAGAAACTGCCCGAGGACGAAGCCGCGCACGCGCGCATCTTCGCCGCGTTGTCCCGGCAGCGCAGTGGCGTGCAGGGATCGGTCATTGGCCGCATCGAGAACCGTCACCGGGCGCTCGGCGGCGGAAACGCGCTGCGCGCCGCTGTCCTCGGCGCGAACGACGGGCTCGTATCGAACCTCGCGCTCGTCGCGGGCTTCGCGGGGGCCGCGCCCGGACAGGGCGCGATCATCCTCGCAGGCGTCGCCGGCCTGCTCGCCGGCGCATCCTCGATGGCCCTCGGCGAGTGGATCTCCGTCACCTCGTCCCGGGAGGCCGCCGAGGCCCAGATCGAGGCCGAGCGCGAGGAGCTGCGCCTCGATCCCGCCGCCGAGGAGGAGGAGCTCGCGCTCATCTACCAGGCGAAGGGACTCCCCCGCCCGGAGGCGGAGCGACTCGCCCACCTCATCGTCTCCGACTCAGAGCGCGCCCTGAGCACGCTCGCCCGCGAGGAACTGGGCATCGTGCCGGAGGAGCTCGGATCGGCGTGGACCGCCGGTATTGTCTCCTTCATCCTCTTCGCCATCGGCGCGATCATCCCGGTCATCCCGTTCTTCTTCGACGGAGGGGCCGTTGCCATCGCCATCAGCGCCCTGCTCTCCGCCGGCGCGCTGTTCCTCGTCGGCGCCGGGATCACGCTGCTGACGGGCCGAAGCATGGTCTACGGGGGCCTGCGGCAGTTGATCCTCGGACTCCTCGCGGCGGTGCTGACCTTCGCCATCGGCTCAGCGATCGGCGACGTCACCGGAATCTAGATCGGATTCCGCGATACTCGTGGGTGGGTGTCCCACGGCGAATCTCCGCTGTGTCGATTAGCCAGACTTGAGGTTTGCGGCGCGGCTGAAGGCGCTGCTATTGTCTGGTGGTCGGGTTCTCCGGAGCCTCTCCGGAAGGCAAGACACCAACGCCGCCCTCTCCCCATTAGGGCCAGTGACTCTTTGATTAATCCGCTCTCGTCCTTCCTGGGAATGTTCTCCCACGACATCGGCATAGACCTCGGCACCGCGAACACCCTGGTGAGCGTGCGTGGCCGCGGCATCGTCATCGACGAACCGTCAGTGGTCGCCATCGACCGCGTGTCGAAGCGCGTGCTCGCGATCGGCGCCGAGGCGAAGCGCATGGTCGGCCGCACGCCCTCGACGATCGTGGCGGTGCGACCGCTGCGCGACGGTGTGATCTCCGACTTCGCCACGACCGAGAAGATGCTCCAGTACTTCATCCGCTCCGTGAACGAACGGTTCGGCCTCGGCATCCCCAAGCCCCGCGTCGTCGTCGGCATCCCCTCCGGGGCGACCGAGGTCGAGAAGCGCGCCGTGCATGACGCGGCGATGGCCGCCGGCGCGCGCTCCGCATTCCTCATCGAGGAGCCGATGGCCGCCGCAATCGGCTCCGGCCTGCCCGTCATGGACGCCGCTGGGTCGATGTGCGTCGACATCGGCGGCGGCACCACCGAGGTCGCCGTGATCGCCCTCGGCGGCATCGTGCGCTCTCAGTCGGTGCGCGCGGCGGGCGACGCGATGGACCAGGCGATCATCGACTACGCCCGGCAGGTGCATAACACCCTCATCGGTGAGCGCACCGCCGAGCAGATCAAGATCGAAGCGGGCTCGGCGTTCCCCCTCGACGAGGAGTGGACTGTCGACCTCCGCGGACGCGACCTCGCGACCGGTCTGCCGAAGACGATCGAGCTCTCCACCGTCGAGTTGCGCGACGCGCTCTCCGCGGTGACGAACGAGATCGTCCGCGCGGTCCGCGCCACGATCGAGACCACGCCACCCGAGCTGGTCGCCGACCTGATGATGCGCGGCATCGCGATGACCGGGGGCGGCGCGCTGCTGCGCGGCCTCGACCGGCGTGTTGCGACGGAGACGCGGTTCCCGGTGTACGTGACTGAAGACCCGCTGCGCACCGTGGTGCGCGGCTGCGCCGAGGCGCTCGAGGAAGCGGAGACCCTGCAGAAGGTGCAGGCCGCCGTCTCGAGCCGACGAGCGCCGCGGTAGCGGCAACTGACCGACCGCCTCGCTCGTCGAGGCGGCCGCATTCGTGGTGGCCCGGCCAGGGGCCGCCACGAACTCTCTCCTCCCCACCGCCATGCGTCTCGGACGCGCGGCAAGCGATCAGCGGCGCGGCCTCCCGAGGTCGCCGTCCGCCGTGTGGAGGCGACACGTGATCATCGTGCGACAGGCCGCCTGGCTCTCCGCGCTGGTCGCCACTGCCCTCCTGCTCCTCGTCCTTTCGCCCCTGCCGCAGGCCGCGCGCGTCGAGGAAGCCGTTGGCGGCGCGGTGTCGCCCATCGCCGCCGCGATCCGCGGCGTCGTTCGGCCGTCCGCCGATGTCCTCCTGCACGCCGGCCAGATGGAGCAGCTCGCGTCCAAGAACGCCGAGCTCCGTCGCGCGCTCGCGCGGTCCGAGGGCGACCTGAGCGCCCTGCGCGAGGAGCGTACCCGCGTGCAGGCGGCGACGACGCTGATCGCCGCCGTCGGCGATCGCGCCGATCAGTTCATTACCGCCTCGGTGCTCGCACGCGATCCCGCCCCCGGCCGTCAGCTGCTGCTCATCGATCGAGGCACACGGCATGGCGTGCGCGCGGGTCAGCCGGTGCTCGGCCCCGGGGCGACCCTGGTCGGCATCGTCGCGCAGGCGGACGACCGGCACGCGCGCATCCGCCTGATCACCGACCGCGACTCTGCCGCCTCGACGATCGTGCAGTCGTCGAGGACCCCCGCCGCCCTCGCCGGCACGGGCAGCGGCCTGCGCCTCGACTTCGTGTCGCACGGGGCCGCCGTGGCGCCGGGCGACGTCGTGCTGACCTCGGCGCTCGGGGGGCTGCTGCCACCCGGCCTGCTCGCGGGCAAGGTCACCAGCGTCCACTCCGCGCCGCAGGACCTCAACGAGACCATCGTCGTCGAGCCCCTCGCCGACCTCGCACGGCTCGAGGAGGTCCTCGTCATGACGGGGTTCACGCCCGGCGCCGACCTTCCGCTGTCGTCGGGCACTGCAACGAAGGCCGGAGGCGGTTCGTGATGCCACGATGATGGCCCTGCCGCTCGTCTTGCTCGCCGTGATGGCGTCGATTCTCCAGGTCGGGGCCGTCCCCGCCGCCTTCGGGCAGCCACTGGCTGCTCCGCTGCTCCCCGTCGCGCTCCTCGCCGGCTGGGCCGCGATCCGACGCCCGCGCGAGGCGTGGCCCGCCCCGCTCGCCGCCGCTGCCGTGCTCGGTGCGGTGTCTGACCTGCGCGTGGGGGCGTTCCTGCTTGCGCTCCTGCCGGTGCTCGCGATCGCCACCGCCATCCGCCTCCGCGAACGTCGAGGCGAGGCCACCCTCCTCCGCCGACTTGCCCTCGCCGCCGTGGCCGCTAGCCTCGGCACCGCGTGTTATGTCCTAATCCTCTCGGCCGCCGCCGGGACCACCCCCGCGCTGTCCCAGGGCTTCGTGGCGCTGACGAAGGGCATGGCGTGGACGGCCGCCATCGCGACGATCCTCGCCGCCGCGATGTGGCGCGCGCGCACCGACAGCGGCGGGCTGTTCGCATGAACTGGTCCGCCGGGACGAACCCCCGGCTGCCGCTGCTCGCCGCGGTGGTGCTCGCGATCTGCGGCATCCTCGTCGTGCAGGTGCTGCGCCTGCAGGTGTTCGCGCCCGTCGTGCCCGCCTCGGCACTCGGCGGCATCCCTCGCGTCGTCCCCGTCGAGGCGCCCCGGGGCCTGATCACCGACCGCAGCGGTGTCGTCCTCGCGCGCAACACGCCCAGGTACCGCGCGTCGCTCGTGCCCGGCGAGCTGCCGCCTGAGGGCGAGCCCCGACGCGCCGCGCTGATGCGCATCGCACAGTCGCTGAAGATCGCGTACAGCGACCTCGAGCAGGCGGCGACCAGCAGGATCGCCGTCGTCGATCCGTTCGCCCCGGTTGCCCTGCGACAGGGCATGACGGGCGACGACGCGATCATGGCGCGCGCCGCGCTCGCGGGCATCCCCGGCGCACGCGTCGAGATATCGCCGTCGAGGGAGTACGAGCCCACGGGCGCGCTCGCGCACGTGCTGGGATACGTGAGCTCGCTGCCCTCGGAGCAGGCGCAGTCCCTCGTCGCCGAGGGCT
>CAMDAY010000104.1 GCA_945888895.1 Dehalococcoides mccartyi
GCTTCGGCGCTAGACAACTCGATGATGGAGTCGTTCTTCGGGACCATGCAGCGTGAGCTGCTCGACCGCCGCACCTACTGGGAGACCCGGACGGAACTCGCGTCGGCGATCTTCGAATGGATCGAGGCCTGGTACAACCCGCACCGACGGCACACTTCGATCGACGGCCTCAGCCCCGTCGACTACGAGCGGAGTCGTCAGGCCGCCTCAGATGCGGCATAATCTCTATACACGAACTGTCCGGGAAACCGGGGCAGGCTCACATGGTGCACTGAGAATCGTGGCCGATGACGAACGACGACCAGCCTGGTGCAGCCGTAGAAGTCGAATGGCAGTTCGATGCTAGCGACATCGATCGCGTCGAGGCATGGCTGCGTGAGCAGCAGGCGCACAGCCACCTGACGCTGATCCCGCGCGGCGGTCGCGTACACACCGACACGTACTACGACAGCCCGGACTGGCGCGTCTTCCACGCCGGATACGCCCTCCGACTCCGTACCGACGAGGGACACGCCGAAGCCACGCTGAAGTCGCTCGAGCGCGGCACCGAGGGGCCTGCCCGTCGCATCGAGGTCACCGAGCGCACGGATGGCGAGCCGCCACGCGCCGGCGCCGGGCCGGTCGGTTCGCGGCTCCGGCTGATCCTGGGCCGTTCCGACCTCGCGCCATTGTTCACGGTGCGGACGCACCGCCGGACGTGGGCCGTCCGCGCAGGGAACCAGGATGTCGCACTGATCGCGCTGGACGACACGCTGGTGCAGCCAGATAGCGAACCTACCCCGCTGCGGCGCGTCGAAGTCGAGGAGGCAGCGCCGGGTGGCCTCGAGGCCACGCAGCCGCTCATCGACGCGATGCAAGCGGCATGCGCCCTGTCGCCCGCGAGCGGGTCCAAGTTCGAAGCGGGGCTGCTCGCCGCAGGGCTGCAACCGGCGGTCGCCGACTTCGGCACCGTCAACGTAGACGGCGATGCCGCGTTCCGCGCATACGCGGTGCTGCGGCGGCAACTCGCCGAGCTCCTGCGCTTCGAACCCGGCTCGCGGCTGGGCGAAGATCCGCACGCCGTCCATCAGATGCGCGTCGCGACGCGGCGCCTGCGCGCGGCGCTGCGGACATTCGCGCCGCTCGTCCCAGCGCTCGCGCAGTACGCCGACGAGTTCCGATGGATCGCCCAACTACTCGGCGGCGTACGTGATCTGGACGTCCAGCGCGAGCACATCGAGGAGCTCCGACGCTCGTGGTCACCGATCGATGCGCCCGCGTTGTCCCCGATCCTCGAACAGCTCGACTCGGAACGGACCGCCGCGCGCACAGCGCTCATCGAGGGCTTCGAGGACGATCGGTACGAGACGCTCGTCCGCGGCTTTGGCATCGAACTACGCGCCGGTCCGACCGATGCTCCGGTCGTCCCTACGACCGAGTTCGCGCCACCGGTCGTGCGCAAGGCGTATCGCCAGTTTCGGCAGCAGTCGCGGGGCCTCGACAAGCGCTCGCCGAAGGCGGAGTACCACCAGCTTCGCATCCGGGGTAAGCGACTTCGCTACTCCCTCGAGCTGTTCGCGGACGTGTACGGCGGGCCGGTCCGTCGCATCCTGGTGCCGCTGCGCCAGCTGCAGGATGTACTCGGCGAACTGCAGGACCTCGATACGATGGATGCGCGGCTGCGCGCGCTCATCGTCGGACGCGGGCCGGAGCTGCCCCCCGGGACGCGCGTCGCGGTCGGGCGCTTGCTCAAGGAGCACCGCGGGAGGACAAAGCAGCTGATCGAGGTGTCGCCCAGGGCCGTCCGGCCGGTGGCCCGGGCCTTCGAGCGACTGGACGCCGATCTCGACCCGCACCAGCCGCCGTCGCGGCCGAGGGAGAGCGACACGAGGACCGAAACCCCCGAGCGGGCGCCGACGTTGCGGCTCTTCCTCGTACGACACGCCATCGCCGAGGACCGCGACGCGGAGCGCTGGCCGGACGATGCCGACCGCCCGCTCACGCGGCGCGGCGTACGACGCTTCCGTCGCGTGGCGAAGGCGCTCGCGGCCGCCGCCGAAATACCGCAGGTCGTGCTGAGTAGCCCATATCTACGCGCCTGGCGCACGGCTGATTTGCTCGCCGAGGCCGGTTGGCCGGCGCAACAGGTACACCC
Organism: Dehalococcoides mccartyi; assembly: GCA_945888895.1. Taxonomy (GTDB): domain Bacteria; phylum Chloroflexota; class Dehalococcoidia; order UBA2979; family UBA2979; genus SHYQ01. The sequence continues at coordinate 2,135 of CAMDAY010000104.1, forward strand.
GGCGCTGATCCCGGGCGCGCGACCGGACGAGCTGCTCCCCGCTTTGCCGCAGAGCGGTGCCCTCGCGCTCGTCGGTCATGAGCCTGACCTCGGAAGGCTCGCCTCGTTCTTGCTCACCGGCGATGCCGAGGGGCTCGCGTTCGAGGTGAAGAAGGGCGGCGTCGTCTGCCTCGAGATGGACCGCGCGGCCGGTGTGGTGCGGCTGAAGTGGCACGCCCCGCCATCCCTCCTCCGCCGGCTGTCCTAGTCGCGCGCGCCCTCGTCGAAGCAGAGCTCGAGGCCGAACACGCGCTTGAAGCGCGGACGGAGTTCGTCGCCCGGCCAGTCGAGCAGGCACTCGTCGGCGGTCACCACCTGGTCGTCCTCGATATGCCACACGATGGGATCCGACTCGGGCGGACGACGGCGCGCGATCTCGTCGGCCACGGCGAGCAGCGCCGCGGCCCTCGCTATCGGCTCCATGTCCACGCTGCTGGTCAGCGGCCGGTAGGTCGTCGCGTCGTACTTCTCACGCTCGGCCTGGCGCACGATCGCGCAGATCAAGGCGAGCTCGCGATGCGACCAACCCGGTAGCCCATGTTCGAGCAGGAGCGTCTCTGTGTGCCGGTAACGCCGGTAGTAGTCGACAGTGCGCCCGATATCGAGCACGCGTGCGGCCGCCTCGAGCGCCGCGGCGATCTCGATCGGCGGCACGAAGGCCGTCGCGTCGATAAGCGCCTCAAGCTCCGCGACGCGCTGCTCGACGAGCCGGTCGAGGCGCGGCGCAAACTTCGCCGTGATCGCGCGCAGCGCGGCACGCCGGAGCCCGTCCGCGCTCGGCAGCACGCCGCTACCAGCATCGATCGCGACGCCTTCGCGGAGGCCTTGGCCGGAGACGACGACGGCAGACGCGTGGAGGGCGTTGACGACCGCCTGCACCGCGTGCGCTCCAGCGACGATCGTCTCGGCGCGGTCCTCGTTCAAGCCCGAGACGGAACGCCGCGCGGCCAGCGTGCGCGACTGCAGCATGTCGACTATGCGCCGTAGTTTGTCGCGCTCGATGTCGTAGCCGTGGAGCCGGGACAGCGGATACGGCCGCCGCGCGCGGTCGATCTTCGCGAGCGTACGAATCGTGCCGCCCGTCCCGACGAGCATCTCCCCGTCCCCGAGCGTGGGCAGGTCCGCCCCTTTGATCTGCGTGGTGATGAACTTGCGCATCGCCTGGAGCTCACTCGCCGATGGCCGATCGCTCTTCAGAAAGCGGTCGGTGAGGCGGACGGCCCCCAGGGGCAGCGTCCATGACGCCGCCGCCCGCCGCGCCTCAAAGCGCACCACCTCGAGGCTGCCGCCGCCCACGTCGAGGACGAAGCCGTCATCCGCGGCCAGACTGTGCACAGCCCCGAGGAAGGCGAGCCTGGCCTCCTCCTCGCCGTCGATCACGCGGACTTCGAGGCCGAGCTCGTCTCGCACACGCTCGATCAGCTCGCCCGCGTTGCTCGCGTCCCGCGTGGCGGAGGTCGCGACCGCGATTGGTCGCGCGCCGGTGGCGTCTGCGATGGCAAGGAAGCTGCGAAGTGCGGCGACCACTCGATCGATCGAGGCGCTGGTGAATCCACCATGCAATTCAACGTCCCGGATCAAGCACGGGGCGTCGCGCGCCTCCTCGATCACCTCGAGCTGCCCGTCCTCTCCCAGCTCGACGACCGCGACGCGGACGGAGTTGGAGCCGACATCGATAGCAGCGACCCGGTCGGGCATCGGCGTGCGTACCAGTCCACTACGAGTTGCGATCGCTTCCTCATCGAGCGTATCGCGACTCGGCGACGGGCGCTCGATCAGGTCGCGGATCGGAGCGATCACCTGGCCGCCGAGGATGGCAGGGCGATCAGCCGATCGTGGATGCCCGGCTCGTCGACGTCCGGGTCACGCGTCCACGTACTGTCGCGCAGCTCCCACGCCTGCCGGCGCTCCTCGAGCAGGAGCTCGAGGAGCGCATGAACCTCCTGCCGGTGAGCCGGCGCGTGGATGGGGGTCAGCACCTCGATCCGCTCGTCCAGGTTGCGCTTCATGATGTCGGCGCTCCCCATGAAGTACTCCGGCTGCCCGTCGTTCGCGAAGTAGTACAGGCGCGAGTGCTCGAGGAAGCGGCCGAGCACGCTCACCACGCGGACGTTCTCGCTCAGCCCGGTAACACCGGCGCGCAACCGGCTGATACCGCGCACGATCAGGTCGATGCGGACGCCCACCTGGCTCGCATCGTAGAGCAGCTTCGTGACGTCGTGGTCCTCGAGGGCGTTCATCTTGAAGATCAGATGACCGGCGCGACCGTTTGCCGCGTGCTCCATCTCACGACGGATGCGCCGCTCTATGCCCGAACGGAGGCTCTCCGGAGCGACAAGGAGCTCCTGCGTGTCGACCGAGCCAGCCAGGCCGGTCAGGTGGTTGAAGACGCGGAGCATATCACCGCAGATCGTGGGGTCGGTCGTGAACAGGCCCATGTCCGTGTAGAGGCGCGCGGTCTGCGAGTTGTAGTTTCCGGTACCGATATGGCCGTACACCACGAGCCCGGCCGGCTCGTCGCGCACGACCAGCGATATCTTGCCGTGGATCTTCTTGCCGGGATCGCCGTAGGCGACATGGATGCCGGCTTCCTCCAGCCGGCGCGCCCAGTCGATGTTGTTCTCCTCGTCCATGCGCGCGAGAAGCTCGACGAGCACCGCGACCTGCTTGCCGCGCATCGACGCTTCGATCAACGCCTGCAGAATCGGGGAGTCGGCGGACGTGCGGTACGTCGTGTGCTTGATCGCGAGCACCGCCGGATCGCGAGCTGCTTCCTCGAAGAAGCGCACGACGGTTGCGTCGAACGACTCGTAGGGATGATGCACGAGCACGCCTTCGCCGTGGAGTGTGTTGAAGAACATCGCGCGGTCCGTGAGGTTGGTAAAGGTCGGTGGCACGCGAGGTGTGAACGGAGGGAAGGTGAGATCAGGAAGTGGAAGCTTCGCGATCTGATGCAGGTCGGCCAAGCCCAGGGGACCGCCGCACACCACAACATCGCTTTGGCTGAGGTCCAGCTCCTCGAGCAGCAAAGCCTCCCGGTCCGGGTCAAGCGTGCCAGTGACCTCGAGGCTCACCGCTTCGGCGAGCCGGCGCCGGCGCACCTCGCGCTCGACGAGCTCGATCACGTCCTCGGCCGCCTCGCCAGGCGTTCCTATCTCGATGCTGCGCAGCACGCGCAGCATGCTCCACCCGCTGACCTCGACGCCCGGGAAGAGCACATCGAGGTGCGCGGCGATCAGCTCCTCGAGCGCGACGAAGCGCATCGGACTTGCCTCGACGAAGCGGGGTCGGTTCTGCGGGACTTTCACGCGGCCGAAGCGCTCCATGCCGGTACGCGGCTCGCGGATCGTCAGCGCCAGCGAGAGGCTGTTCGAGGAGATGAATGGGAACGGATGCGCCGGATCCACTACGAGCGGCGTGAGCACCGGGTACACCGACTCCATGAAATAGCCGCTGAGCACGGAACGCGCCGAGGGCTCGAGCGAGGCGAACGACACGACGTCCACGCCGTGTTGCTCGAGCGCCGGACGCAGTGCCTCCTGCCAGCGCGTCTCCATCGCCCGACGCGCCTCGGCACAGCGCCTGCTGACCATCGCGTATTGCTCGGCGATCGTCAGGCCATCGACCGTCCGGCGACCCGGCGTCGTACGCAGGAGTTGCCGCAGCCAGCTGATGCGCTTTGCGTAGAACTCATCGAGATTCGAGGAAGCGATGGCCAGGAACCGCACGCGCTCGAAGAGCGGGTTGCGAGGATCGTCAGCCTCCGCCAGCACGCGGTCGTTGAAGTCGAGCCAGGAAAGCTCGCGGTTCTGGTAGAGCTCCGGCGCGCCCGCCTTGAGGGCGGCCTTCCAATCGATCCGCCGATCCTCTGCTGTCATGGCCTGCGTGCACGTTGAATGCCCCACGCCCCCACGACTTCAACGTACCACGATTGTTAACGTTACGCAAGCTCCGCGGCAGTCCTGGCCGGAGAGTTACGCGCACGGCGCCGCTCTGAGGGCGCCCCATGCTAGGGCGTGGTGGTCACCGCGTCGGGGCGATCTGCACCATCACCCGCCAAGGAGAACCAGAGGATGAGTACACTGCTCATTACGGTGAGTCGTTGACTTCATTTCCGAACAGAGTGAGTTATGCCAGTCGCACGAAGGAGGTGCGGGATGGCGATCGCTGGTGGGCTACGCAAGCAACTGAAGCCTGGGACGCAACTCGTCGGACGATACAAGGGCGCTGAACACCGGGCGCAGGTCGTCGAAGGCGACGACGGCAAGACGCACTATCGCCTTTCGGACGGCCGCGAGTTCAGGAGCCCCTCCGCAGCGGGCGCCGCGGTCATGGGCGGCATCGCCTGCAACGGCTGGCGGTTTTGGAGCGTTGCCGCGCCAATCGCGCCGAAGCGGAAGGCGGCGGCGAAGCGGCCCGCCGCGAAGCGAAGCTCGCGATGACCGAGCCGCTCACGACGCACGCACTCGTTGAGCTCTATCTGCTGCGGTGCGAAGTTGAAGGTAAGAGCCCACGCACGGTCAGCGCGTACCGCTGGGTGCTCTCGCGGTTTCTTCAGGCGCTCGAGGAAGACAACGCCCCGATCATCGCGGCTGACCTGGAGTCGGCGCACGTCTACGCCTACCTCGCGCGTTCGACCCATCTGCGCACCGAGTCACGGCACCGCTACTTCCGCGAGGTCCGGTGCTTCTTCAGCTGGCTCGTCGAGGCCGGCTATCTCGAGCGCACCCCCTTCCGCGGCATGCGGAACGTGCGCATGCCGCAGCGGATCGTGCAGCCGTTCTCGGTGCAGGACGTGACCACGCTGCTCGCGGCCTGCGAGGGCCCGCTTGTGGCGCGGGACCGGGCGCTCGTGATGACGCTGCTCGACACCGGCGCCCGCTGCTCGGAGGTGATCCAGCTCGACCTTGAGGACCTCGACCTCGAAGGCCACAGGCTGCGCATCCTGCACGCCAAGGGGAACAAGCAGCGCGTCGTGCCGTTCGCCGGGCGCTGTGAGGCAGCGCTGCGGGAATACCTCGACGTCCGCGGCCTCGAGCCCGGCCCCCTCTTCCTTGCTTCGACCGGACACTCCGACCTCATACCTGGCCGCGCGCTGCACGCCAACGGCCTCAAGCAGCTACTCATCCGGCTGAAGAAGAAGACCGGCATCGCGAAAGTGCATGCGCACCGCTTCCGCCACACGTTCGCGACCTGGGCGATCCAGCACGACGCACGGGAGATCGACGTGCAGTACCTGCTCGGGCACGCCTCGCCGGACATGGTGCGGCGGTACTCGTCGAGCTACGGCTCGGAGCAGGCGGCGCTGCGACACGTCGCCTTCTCCCCCGCCGACCAGATGCTCAGCCCGGTCAACGTGCGATAGGGCACCTGTCGCGCCCGTCGCGGACCCGCTGGGCCTGCTGTC
>CAMDAY010000105.1 GCA_945888895.1 Dehalococcoides mccartyi
CCGCGCCGTGGCCTCGCGGTGGTGACGGTAGTCGTCGCCGACGAGCACGCCGCCGGGATACAGCTGCTGCGCGAGGATCCCTGCTGACGTTCCGGCGGCGAACAGCGATTCTTGTCCGGGCCCGGGTGGCGTTGCCAGCTCACGCGCGTACAACTCGAGGTATAGCCGCTTCACGCACTGCAACCCCGCGGTGTAGCGACTCTTCGAAAGCAGCGGGATCCGCGGAGGCGAGTCTGACGACGTCATAGGTGCACCCTATAGAACTCCTGTCAGAACTGCGAATCCGGTCGGCGTGGCCCTAACAGCTATTCGCGCTCGAATTCGGTTCTGTCAGAACTCAGTGCTCGCCCCCGATTTCGGCTAGAAACGTGATGGTGGGGCTGGGCGGCGTCGGCTAGAGGAAGTAGAAGCCGACACGCGACTTCTCCGCGACCACGTCCGCGAGCAGGCAGTACACCTCCGCGTGCGCGAAGTGGTCCGGCTTATCGTTGTCCACCCACCGCGCGATCCAGTTGCCCGTGCTATCTCGCTCGACCGTCCGCTGCTGCGCGAGCAATTGCCGGTAGTAGTCTCCGGCGCCGTCCTTGATCCGCCCACCGAGCTGGCGCGCGTCACGAGGGAGTTCGGCGTTGCCGTCCTGAAAACGCCCCGCCATCTCATCAAGTGCCTGCGTGCGGTTGGCGTGGCAGATGCGTACCCCGTTGGGGTTGCGGGCGAGCTCATGGCCAAGTTCGCTGCGACCGTAGTAGCTGAGCGTGACGACATCGCCGTGGCGCTGCGCGAATTCCATCGCGAGCCGCCCCTCCGGCTGCGCATCGATCACGCACCGCTGCACGTGAAACCGTTTTATCAGCGCACCGAGCTCGAGGAAGTTGTCGACTTCGGCGGCGAACCAGAGACGGGGAAGATTCCCCGAACGACGCTGACGGAAACCGCCCCGCTCGAACAGCGTCTCAAACAAGTGCTCACGGATGACGACGTGCAGCTTGATGCCCACGTCGACCCCCATGTCACAGGGCTGTCCCGCGTATTCGTCGAGCGCGTACTCCCGACGGCAACGGTCGAGCACGTCCAGCGAGAGGCCGCTCCCCGGCGGTGAAAACACTTCCCCCAGATCACTGTTCTGGAACTCCTGCAGCGCCGCCGGAGTCGTGGCGGTGCTCGCCTCGACGAGCTCGCGGATGTTTACCCAGGGGCTATACAGGCGGCTGAGGTGGTAGCCGCGAATGCGGTCGTTACCCGGCGCCGTCGCGACCCACCGCCCCTCGACTCGTGGGTCGAGGGGTTCGCGGCATTCCCGGCACACGAGCAACATCCGCTCGCTGTCGATGTTCGCGTCCCACGCGAGCACCTGCTCCAGGCCACACGCCATGCACGGTAGGAAGTACCGGCGCTGGTCGGACTGCAGGAAGAGCGCGTTGACGCCCGCCTCGGGGTAGCGCGGCGTGGATGCGACCCGCAGCATCCCGCGACGACTCGAGGCGAGACGCTTTCGTGCCAGCTCGAGCGTGCCCTCCGCCATCTGGTCGAACTCGTCGAGTACGACAAGGTCGGCGTCGACGGACGCGATCTGCCGTCGGCTGTCTGCGCCGCGCAGGTAGATCCAGCCGGGACCGAGGTGCTTCAGGCGCTTGCTGTCGGCGCCCTTGCGCAGCGGCGGCTCCGGCTGGAGTCGCGCGCGGAGGTAGGGACTGTCCTGCAGCGCGCGGTCGAATCGCGCCTGCGCGAAGTCGTCCATCTGGTTCTGGGTCGGCATCGCAAACAGCACGTTCCCGCGTTCGGCGTAGCCGGTATCGGCGGTCCACAGCGCGAGGTTGACGAGCAGTTCGGTCACCCCGACCTGCGCGGACTTCTGGATTACGACGAACGGATGGTCGTCACGGGCGATTGCGGCAAGCGCGGGGAGATGCACGAGCCGCTGGTCGCCGAAGCGCCGATGCGAGAGTGCCCAGGCGTGTGGGTCATTCGGTTCCCGTCTCGCCAGCTCGTCCCACAGCGCGCTCCGCAGATTCGACGAGTCGTCGGAGTTCATCGGTACTGAAGTCGGTAAATCTCGGGTCATGGGTCTCACCTCCATCGCTACGATCGTGATCACGTTCACCGGGTTCGCCGCGGGCGAGTCGCTCGAGCTTGGCGCCCTCGACGATGGCCCGGATGGCGGTATCCGGACTCGCGTCGCCTGCGTCGACACGCGTCAGCCACTCCGTCCCACGCTGTTGCAACAGCAGTCCTTCCTTCGCCTGGCGCTCGTACATTTCGTGCGTGGCCTGCAGTTGCTCGTCGTGCTGCACACGCTGCGCATCGTGTTCGAGCTCGACGATGCGGGACTGCCAGTGGTACTGACTGGACCACGTAAACAGCGTGCGCAGCCCTGGTGTGCGCGTAGTCCATTCGATGCGCAGCACCTCGTGCAGGTGTTCGACAGAGCGGTCCCGACCGAGCGCCCAGTACCGGTCGAAGGCGAGGCGTTGACGGGTGCGTTCAGCCATGGTCGCGTCCGTCGAGGTAGCTCCGGGCGAGGAGCGCCAGCGCGCGCCCGCGGACGTTGTGACCGGTCAGGCCGTCCTGCGCGATCGCGAGCGCGGTCTCGATGATCTGCTCGTCCTCGACCGACACTGCGAACGACAACAGCCGCGGCGAGGCGGCGGCGGTGCGCGTCGCCGCGGCCTCGAGGTCGGCGAGCAGGGCTGCGCTGTCGAGGTCGAGCAGTGCGAGCGTGTCCGTGATCGCCGAGGCGTCCTCCGGCAGCAGCTGCGCCAGCTCGTCCACGGACAGCATCGTCGTGAGCTCCTGCAGCAACGCAGCGCGCTGCGCCGGGACGTCCTCGCCCTCGAGGCGGTTCAGCGTCGTGAGCAGGATCAGCGCCGTCTCGTCGTCGCACGGCCACGGGAAGATCAGCGCGTCCGCGATGCCGAGGCGACGAAGCGCCTTCAGGCGGTGCTCGCCGTCGAGCAGCTGCCACTCGCACGGGAGATCGGGATGCGGGCGTGCAGCGAGCGGTGGATAGCGCCCTTCCCGCTCGATGTTGCGCGCCAGCTTCTCGAGCCGGTCCTCCGACATGCGGTTGGCGTTCGCGGGGTGCGGGTGGATCAGTTCAAGCGGGACGCGGATCAGCCGTTCGTCAGCCGGCGATGATGATGAGCTCGCGATTTGCGACACGGTGGGCCTCCGATGCAACCGAACGTAGATGCGGATACGGGACGGCGATGGCACGCAGCACGTCACGGTGTTGACCGACCTGCTCGCGGAGTTGGTCGAGCGTCACGCGCGGGCCGCCGAACGACAGCACGAGCAGCGGGATGTGCTCCGCGGCCTGCAGGAGATCCGTCAGCGACAGGGGGACGGCCGACGCGATGGGCGTATCGCCCAGCAGCTCGTCGAGCACGCCGTACGCGGTGTGGTAGCCGGTGGTGCCCGGGTACGGCGGGTCGAGGTAGACGATGTTCGCCGTGGTGCCGGTGATCATCGTCACCGCATTGCCCCTACTGGCCTCGCCGCTGCCGCCGAACACGCCGGCGTTCACCTCCTGCGCGACTGACCAGAGCGTCGACGGCAGCAGCAGGCGATCAGCGCGCAGATAGTGGCGGAGGCGGGACGCCGTGAGTCGGTCGTAGTCACCGGTCGCGGCGGCACCGGCATCGGTCGCGGACAGCATCGAGAGCGGCTGGAACCGCAACATCGTCTTGACGACCACCAGTTGCAGCAGGCTGCGCAGCGGCTCCGGACGCCGGTTCGCGCGCGCCAGCGCGTTGTCGACGAAGGCGGCCTGCGCCTCGTTAAAGACCTGCGGGACGTGCGCGGCGGCGATGCGCGGATAGTCGCCATCTGGTTCGGCGTACAGGTCGAGGATGTCGTCGATGCGGAGGCGAATGTTCGAGTTCGCGATCAGGGCGCGGGCCGTGAGCGCGCCGCGCTCGGCGAGGTCGGAGGCGATGACGCTGAACCCCTGCGCCTTCGCGTACAGCGAGATGGCGCCGCCGCCGCACATCGGGTCGAGCAACGTCGACCCCGCCCATTGCGCCCGAGGGAGCACCTCGGCGAGCGTCGAGAAGATCAGCGGTGCGAGTCGCCGCTTCCCGCCAAGGTACGCGGGGAGTGCCTGGAGGAATGCATGGTGTCCCATGCATTTAGGGTCAGTCTCCTGACCCCGGCGGTCACGACCCGGTTAATCGCCGCGGCTATTTACCGTCCGACTTTTTCGCAGGCGACTTCGCTTTTCGCACGCCAGCGGTCCGTCTGAGCCGCTGGACCCGTTTTCGGTTTTGTTCGGGAGCGTCGTAGTAGTACCCATCCCACAGCCCAGCATCGCGACCGCAGTCGTAGACCTCGACGTCGGTCCACGTTGGGTGCGCCTGAATGTCTGCGACGACCGCGGCCCGCTGCTCGGTAACGAAGCCGCGGTGCCGGCCACGTGGCTTGTCCTGCACGCCGAGGGCCGCGTGTCGCTGAAAGCTAATAGCGCTCCACAGCTCCCGGTACTGCGTTTCGTCCAACTCCGTCGCGTTCACCCAGACCTGGCCGACCGCAAGTTGACCTGCCATCTCCTGAACATCAGCGTCGTGGAGGAGTAGCCGGAACGGGCGGGGTGGGTATTCGGGGATGTTCAAGAGGCGCAGCGGAAGTAACGGCCCGAGTTCCTCGTCGAATGCCGTGATGAGCAGCGTGGTAACCCCGCCCCGACCGAACAGGCGCTGAAAGCTCGGAGCTTCTTCTTCGATCGCCGCGTAACCAACGGCCATCGCCGCATCGATCGCGGCCGCGAGCGCGGAACCTTCCTCATCATCGAAGTGAGCCCCATCCGCGCGCCGCCTGGCGCCAAGGGCCGCGAGCTCCGCACGCACCGCGACGATGCGCGGATGATCAAGCTCGGCGCGCACCAGCTTGCTGATGCCGGCGAGTTGACGGGTGTAGACCGGCGAGGCGGAAAGCTCATCGGACATGGTCCACATGGTAGGACAGATGTTCTATCGATGCACTACGGGGGTCGGCTTCCGCAACAGCGCCTCCGACCTGCGTTTTCCCTGCCATTTCCCTGCCATTTTGAATCTGGCGCTGTCGAGCCACGGATGGTCTATCCGTTGATCGTTCCCGGTCCAAAACCGCTCCCTGCCGGCCCGCAGAGGTGGCAACTCATAAGCCGCCGGTCGTGGGTTCAAATCCCACCCCTGTCACCACTCGAACCGAAGAACGGGCGCCCTCGAGGGCGCCCGTTCTGTTGTCCGGGCTGTGAGAGCGATCAGACCAGATTGAGGAAGCGCTTCGCGTTGCCGCTGGCCACGAGCTCAAGCTCTACGTCGGTCAGCGGGAGCTCGCGGAGGAGACGCGCGTACTCGACGGGGTCGCCGCCGGGGTAGTTGGTGCCGAACATGACGTGCTCCGCGCCGCAGCGGCGGATGAACTCCGCGATCCACTCCCGGGTGATACCCGAGGTCGGGTCCTCCACGGTGTGAAGGCGGCTGGAGACGTCCGTGTAGACGTTGGGGAACCGCAGGCAGAGGTCAGCGACTTCGTCCTCGAAGCCATGGCCGAGGTGGACGCAGTTTACGACGAGGTTCGGGAAGCGCTTCAGGCCTTCCTCGAAGAACTTCGGGTTGGCGTACGCGCCTCGGTCGCCGGCCTCGCCGTGCGAACCAACCTGCGCGGTGATCGGGACGCCGAGCTGCGCGATGCGCTCGTAGACCGGCATCAGCCGCGGGTCATCGGCGTAGATCGCGAGGGCGCGAAGGACAATCTTCACGCCCTTCGCGCCGCGGCTCACCTTGTCGTCGATCTCAGCGATCAGCGCCGTCTCGTCCATGAACACCGGGTCGAGACCCGCGAAGTTCATGAGCTCGGGGTGCTGCTGGCTCACCTCGATCTGCCACTCGTTGTGGTCGACCATGCGCCCAGCCATGACCAGCTGGGCCTCGCGCTCGATCTTCTGGCGCTCCACCGGGTTGGCGGGAAGTTCGGTCTTGGCCATGCGGCCTTCCCACAGGTAGCGCGTCGGGGTGAAGTTGAGCATCACGGCGCGGGAGATCCCCGCCTCCTTCATGAGGCCCTGAAGCTCATCGATCGTCCCGTTGCGCACGATCTCGCGGTCCGCCCCGCCCGTCCCGCGCTGGTACCGGACGCCGGCCTCCACGCTCGGGAACGTATGCGTGTGTACGTCGATGATCTCTAGGTCTGCCATGATGCCCTCCCTTACCTGTTGTGCTGTCGGACGACGGACGCTTACAGGAGCTCGCCGGCGTTGAACGCCTCGATGGTCCCGCGCAGGCCCTTCTCGCGGATGGAGCCGCGGACGAGATCCGTGGTGTCCGTGAAGTGCAGCAGCGCGTCGATCTCGGCACCGGTGCGGATGGCCGTGGCGAAGCCCTGGATATCCATCTGGCGGTTGATGCTGGACTTCTTCAACTGCAGGAACTTCGAGGGCAGATTCGCCATGCGGGTTGCCATCTCGCGCACCGTCGACTCGAGCTCTGCCGCCGGCACGGCGCGGTTCGCCCAGCCCCAGTCGGAGGCGGTCTTGCCGTCGATCTGGCCGCCTACCGTATACGACATCTCCTTGGCACGCTTCGGGCCGATGAGCCAGCCCCACATCGGGCTGATGTAGCCGCCGCCGAGCGGGACGGACGGCACGCCGACGCGGGCGTCCTCGGCGATCACGGTGACGTCGCACATGACCGCCAGCTGGCTGGCGACGCCCAGGCAGTAGCCATGCACCTGGGCGATGACCGGCTTCGGGTTGTTCCAGATGCGCAGGTAGCGGTCGACGGACTCATGCAGCCGGATGACGTCGTCCACCACGTCGCCGCGGTGCTCCGTGTACGAACCCTCTTCGCGCTGGCGCACATCAGCGCCCGCGCTGAAGGCACGACCGGCGCCGCGGATGATGATGACACGCGCCTCGTCGTCGCCGTTCGCCTTCGCGAGCGCCGCCTCCAGGGCATCCCACTGCTCGGGGCTGAACGCGTTCAGCCGCTCGGGCCGGTTCAGCGTGAGGTAGGCCAATCGCCCTTCCCGCTCGTACAAGACCTCGGTACCGTCTGCCATTGCCACCCTCTCCTTTGTGACGCTGTGTCACGCTCCGCGCGCAATGACGTGAAGGTCGCCATGCGCTCCGCCTGTAACGCATCGATGCGGGTCAACCCCGGGGCAGCCCCAGGCCGCGTGTGGCGATGATGCCGCGCTGAATCTCGGACGTGCCGCCGCCGATCGTTCGCGATACCGAGCTCAGGTAGTGGTGCGTGAACCACGACCGGACGGCTGCGCGCGGCTCCTCCTCGTCCCAGATGGTGCTGTAGAGGCCGAACACCTTCACCCCCGTGTTCGACACGCTCTGCTGCAGTTCTGAACTGAAGAGCTTGCTCGCTGACGCCTCGTAGTTCGGCACCATGCCCCGCGCCTGGATCGAGATGATCCTGAGCGAGAGGTTGAACATCACTTCGCTCTCGATGTAGCGATCGGCGACGGCTGCGCGTACCGACGGCAGCGACTGGAGCCTCGACTTCTCGGCGCCGCGTCCCAGGGAGTACGCGATGAGCCGCGTGATGTCGCGGCGCGCGGCGATGGCCGCGGTAACGTTC
>CAMDAY010000106.1 GCA_945888895.1 Dehalococcoides mccartyi
ATGAGCGCTTCGGCGAGTACTTCACGCGCTTCTTCGGCGGTGGCCAGGCGGAGCTGCGGCTCGTCGAGGCGGACACCGACGACGAGGACGCGGAGGTGGGCGTCGACATCTTCGCCCAGCCGCCGGGCAAGCGGATCAGCAACCTGACCGTGCTCTCCGGCGGCGAGCGGTCGATGACCTCGGTCGCGCTGCTGTTCGCGCTGCTGTCGGTGAACCCCGCGCCGGTCGTCGTCCTCGACGAGGTCGATGCCGCGCTGGACGAGGCGAACGTGACTCGCTTCGTCGGCACGCTTCTCGAACTGCGCGAGCGCACGCAGTTCGTCGTCATCTCGCACAACCGCCGCACCATCGAGGCCGCGGACGCCATCTACGGCGTGTCGATGGGCGACGACTCCGCCAGCCGCGTGCTGTCGCTCAAGCTGGCGCAGCTGCCTGAGTCTGCGTAGCGAGGACTCTTACGCAGAACGTGCGGTAGTCAGATACGATCGATGCGAGGGCGTCCTCACGAGGACGCTCTCGTCCTGTCAGCACCCTTCCGATGTTTGGAGCGACCGTGAGGCTGTTCGGGGGACGCAGCAAGGAGAGCGAGCAGGCGACCGACGAGGCGCTTGAGCGCACGCGGCGCTCGTTCTTTGGGCGCGTGGCCGGGCTGTTCGTCGCGTCCGACATCACCGCCGACACGTGGGACTCGCTTGAGGAAGTGCTGATCGGCGCAGATACTGGTGTGCAGACGACGCTCGAGGTGCTCGACAGGGTGCGCGCGCGCAACCCGAAGCGCACCGACGAACTGCGCGCGATGCTCGCCGAGGAGCTGACCGCGATCCTCGCGTCGGCGGACGCACCGCGCGGGCGGCTGTGGGGACTGCCGGACGGCGAAGCGGAGCCGGACAAGCCACTCGTGGTCCTCGTCGTGGGCGTCAACGGCAGCGGCAAGACGACCGCGATCGGACGCCTCGCGCACGCGTACCAGGAGGAGGGACGGCGCGTCATGGCCGCCGCCGGCGACACGTTCCGCGCGGCCGCGATCGAGCAGCTGCAGGAGTGGGGTCGCCGCCTCGAGTTCGACGTGGTCGCACAGGGCCCAGGCGCCGATCCGGCCGCCGTCGCGTTCGACGCGATCGAGGCGGCTCGCGCGCGCGGACACGACGTCGTGCTGATCGACACCGCTGGCCGTCTCCAGAACAAGCAGAACCTGATGGACGAGCTGTCGAAGGTGCGCCGTGTCATCGAGCGGCACGTCGAGCGGGGGCCCGACGAGGTGCTGCTGGTCCTCGACGCATCGACGGGACAGAACGGGCTGTCGCAGGCGCAGGCGTTCGCTGAGTCGGCCCAGGTCACCAGCGTGATGCTCACCAAGCTCGATGGCACCGCGAAGGGCGGCATCGTCTTCGCGATCGCGCGCGAGTTCGGCCTGCCGGTGCGGTTCGTTGGCACCGGCCAGCGCGAAGGCGACCTCGCACCGTTCGACCCGCGCTCCTTCGTCCAGTCGCTCCTCGCTGACCCCGCGGCCACCGAGGCCTAGCGCGACCCCGGCGCGATGATCGACGCCGCGCCCCTGATCCTTGGCTGGTACCTCGCGCTCGCGATCCTCGGCATCGTGGGGCTGCTGCCGGCCGCTGTGCTCTGCGACCGGCTGCATACACGCGGCGTGCTGTACGCCCGTCCGCTGGCGATCGCCGTCGTCGCGGTCGTGGTGTGGTTCCTCGCGTGGCTGCGCGTCCCGTACGGTACGCCGCTGATCGTCGGGGTCCTGCTGGCACTCACCGCGTGGAGCATCAGCATCGCGTGGCTGCGGCCCGCGCTGGTGCGCGCGATCCTCGAGCGGCGCGCGGTGCTGATCGCGGGCGAGGTCGTGAGCCTCCTCGTCTTCGCGATCGTGATCACGGCGCGCATGTACGCACCGGACGCCAACGGCACCGAGAAGCCGATGGACCTGATGATCCTCACCGCGGTGCACGAGGCCGACCGGATGCCGCCCGCCGACCCGTGGCTTGCCGGGTTCTCGCTGTCCTACTACCACCTCGGTCACCTCTCGGCCGACATCCTCGGACGGCTCTCGGGCAACGGGCCTGGCACGATGTTCAACCTCGCGACGGCCACGGCCGGCGCGCTCGCGGCGGCGGCGATCACGGGACTGGCGATCGATGTCATCGCGCTGGGCCGCGTGGCACCGCGGGGTGCGACGATCGTCGGCGGCACGGTCGCGGTCGCCACGCTGCTACTGGTCACGCCACTCGTGGGGCTCGTGAACCTCGCCGCCGCGAACGGCCTCGGCGACCCGGCGACCTGGGCGGCGCTTGGCGTGAAGGAGGTGCCGGTGCCCGTCGGCGAGATCGCGGGGGTGCCGACCACGTTCTGGTGGTGGTGGACGAACACGCGGATCCTCCCCGGTACGATCAGCGAGTTCCCGGCGTTCACGCTGCTCCTCGGCGACCCGCACGCACACCTCCTTTCGTTGCCTATCTCGCTGACTGCAGTGGCCCTGGCGTTGACAGTGTTCGAGGGTGCTTCGCCGCTGACGTGGCGGCGCTGGCTGATGCAGCCGGAGCGCCTCGCGCTGACCGGCGTCGTGTTCGCCGCGATCTTCATGACCAACGCGTGGGACATCGTGGTGTACGGGGGGCTGTGGGGCGTTGCGGCGATCCTCGCCTACCTGCGCACGGGGTGGTCGCTGATGCCGGCGCTGATGGGTGTCGTGCGCTGGGCGATGGTGCCCGCCGTCGTCGCGGGCGTCCTCGCGTTTGGGTTCATCGAGACACTCGACACGCCGCGGCTGGGGCTCGCTCCGGTCGTCGGCGAGCACTCGGACCCGGTGCGATGGCTGCTCGTATGGCTGCCGCCGCTGCTGCCGGTGCTGGCCGCCCTGGCGCTGCTCCGGCCTCGTGCCGATCGAGGCTCGACGGCGATCGCCGTCTCGTTCGCACTGGCACCGCTCGCCGGGTGGTTCGGGCTCGTGATCAACGCCGGAGGCCCCTCGGAGTTCGCGGCACGCGGGACGGGATGGGTCGTGATCGCCGGCCTCGTCGCGGCGGTCACGCTGGCGGCAGGCGCGGCGACGACCGCGGACGGGCGCTTCGACCGCGCGCAGGCGGCGGCGCTCGCGCTGCTGACGGCCGTCCTCGGCATCCTGCTGGCGACCGAGCTGTTCCGCGTCGCAGATGCCTTCCCCGGTCGGTTCAACACGGTCTTCAAGTTCTGGTTCACGGCCTGGACGCTCCTGGCGCTGGCCGCCGGGGCGCTGGCGGGGCTGGCCTGGGAGCGCGGCACGGTGCCCGTCCGGGCCTGGCTGTCCTGGCCGGTGCGCCTCGGCGTACCGCTCGTGCTGCTGGCCGCGGTCGCGACCGCGCTCTACCTCCCCGCGATGGCCGTCAGCAGGGGACGCGACGAGGGGCAGTTCGTGGGCCTGGACGCTGTGACGTACCTGCAACGCGTCGATCCCGGCCGATATGCGACCATTGAGTGGGCCCGCGAGCACCTGCACGCGCGTTCGGACGTGATTCTGGAGGCGGTGTCGGAGAGCTACACCGCGGGCAACATGGTCTCCGCGGCCACGGGCGTCCCGACCCTCCTCGGCTGGCCGAACCACGAGCGCCAGTGGCGCCGGAGCGTGCCCGAGGACGAGCGGCGCAGAGCGGTGGATGCGATCTACGCTGGTGGGGCTTCTTCGGCCTCCCTGGAGGTCGCACGGCGGTTCGGGGTGACCTATGTGTACATCGGGCGCGAGGAGCGCGCGGCGTACGGGACGAACGTAGCGGCCCGCTTCGCGGCGTGGCCCGCAGTGGTAGATGAGGCTGGCGCATTGCTCGTGCAAGTACCCATGGCGACCACTCGATGACGCAGGACTCGATGAGCCGCGACCCGGCGAACGGGGCAAGCCTCGACACCACCAACGACCTGACCGACCCGCCCGAGGAGCGCGAACGCGTCTCGCTCCTCGACCGCCTTCGCGCGATCGACGGGGTGCAGTGGGCGGTGTTCGCGATCTTCCTCGCGTCGCTCGTGGCGCACCTGTGGAACGTCGGCCCGCGCGCGTACCACCACGACGAGTCGCAGCACGCCGCGTTCTCCTACTACTTCGCGGCCGGCAACGGCTACCGTCACGACCCGCTGCTCCACGGACCGCTCCAGTTCCATGTCATCGCGGTGATCTTCAAGCTGTTCGGGGATTCGGACTTCACGGCCCGCATCTTTCAGGCGGTTGCGGGCTCCGTCCTCGTGCTCACACCGCTCTTGCTCCGCCGGAAGCTCGGGAACACCGGGACGATCCTCGTCGCGTTCTTCTTCTTCGTGTCGCCGTCCCTGCTGTACTACTCGCGGTTTGCGCGCAACGAACTCTCGGTCGCCGTGTTCACCGTGATGATATTCGCGGGCGCGTGGCGATACCGCAGCGACCAGCGGCTGCGCTGGCTGATCCTGATGACGGTCGGCCTCGCGCTGTCGTTCGTCTCGAAGGAGACGACCTACATCGCGGCGGCGGTGCTCCTGCTGTACCTCAATGCCGCGCTCGCGCACGCCATGGTGATGGGCCAGAGCAGAGTGCCGCCGAAGCTCATCGAGCGGATCGAGGACGGCATCTGGCTCGTCCCAACCGCGTGGATCTTCGCCGCGCTGTGGAACCCGCTCACGCGGTTGCGCCAGCGACTGGGGTTCCACGAACGCCCGCCCGAGGCGGACGTGCTGGTGGTGCTGGGAACGCTGATCCTCGCGGAGCTGTCCGCGCTGTCACGCATCCCGCTGCACCTGTTCGGCGTCGAGGCGGTCGGTCCGGAGGGACGGACGATCTCGATCGTCGTGATCGTGGTGCTGCTTGCCGCCGCCGCGTTCGTGGGGTGGCTGTGGCGCTTCGAGTGGTGGCTGGCCTGTGCCGTCGTGTTCTTCGCGATCACCGTGCCGCTGTACATGTCGATGGGCACGAACCCCGGCGGCGTCGGCGGGCTGTTCTGGAACTCGCTCTCCTACTGGCTCGATCAGCAGGAGGTGCGCCGCGGGACGCAGCCGTGGTTCTACTACCTGATGATGGTGCCGCTCTACGAGATGCTCACGCTCATCCCGGCGCTGATCGGCGGCATGTGGCTCGCCGTCCGGCGGCAGGATCACTTCGCGGTCATGCTGCTGTGGTGGTTCGTCGGCACGTTCATCGCGCTGTCGATCGCAGGCGAGAAGATGCCGTGGCTCACGGTGCACATGGCGGTCCCGCTCGCGCTCCTCGCGGGCTACGTCCTCGACGGTGCGATCCGCGGCGCGGTGCGACACGTGCGCGAGGGCAGCGGGTCGATCCTCGCGTGGGCGGGTGGTGGAGTGGCGATCACGGCCATGGCGCTCGCGCTGATCGTGACGATCCGCACGGACATCGGGCTGAACATCAACCACTCCGACACGCCCGTGGAGCCCCTGATCTACGTCCAGAGCACGCCGGAGATGCCGCGGGTCGCGGCGGAGATCCGCCAGCACATCGCCGAGGGGCGCGCATCTTCGATCGTCCTCGACGACTCGGAGGGCGCCGGCATCACGTGGCCGTGGGCGTGGTACCTCCGGCACGAGGGCATCCTGTACACGACGTCCGAAGCGATTCAGCGCGGCGAGTTCGACCAGCGCGCGATCGTGATTCGCGTGCGCGGCGAGCGGTCGGCGCCCCCCGCGCTGGTGTCCCGTCCGGGCGACGTGACCGTCTACCGCCATCGCTGGTGGTTCCCCGAAGAGACCTATCGCGAGATCACGTGGAACCGGTTGACGAGCGGGATCCTCGATGGATCGTTGCTGCGTGAGTGGGCGCAGTTCATCTGGTATCGCGGCGAGCCGGCGCTGATCGCCTCGCTCGACAGCGAGGTGTACTTCCCCGCGCAGCCGACCGCCCAACCGCCCGCGCAGCCAGCCCCGCAACCCGCGCGGTAGCGCACATTGGTTGAGGATCGCGCGTCACAACTGCGGCGCGTCGAGGAGTGTTGATGCGCCACCTTCGGATCTGGCTCGGCACCGCCGTCAGCATCGCGTTCATCGCGCTGCTGCTCTGGCGCGTCGACGGCCGCGAGGTGCTCAATGCGGTCCAGCAGGTCAACCCGCTCTGGCTGCTTCCTGCGGGCGTCGCGTTCGCGGCGTCGATCTGGGTGCGCGTGCTGCGCTGGCGCACGATCCTCGAGCGTGCCATTCCGGTATCGACGAGCGAAACCGCCGAGGTGTTGATCATCGGGTGCGCCGCGAACAACATCCTGCCCGCGCGCACCGGCGAGGTCGTGCGCGCCGTGCTGCTGCGCCGCCGCCACGGCGGGTCGATGATGACCGCACTCGGGACCATCGTCGTGGAGCGAGTCTTCGACGGCCTGATCCTCGCGCTCATGCTCGCCGGGACACTGGCCTACCTCGGCAGCAACGCGATCCTGCGGAACGTCGCGCTGCTCGCGGGCGCAGCCTTCGGCGGCGTCGCACTGGTGCTCGTCGCGCTCGCGCTCGCGCCGTCGCTCACGCGCCGGCTGATCGACGCCGTGCTTTCCGTGCCGCCGAGGGCGATCGGCGATCCGCTGCGCGCGATCGCGGCGCGATTCATCGATGGACTGACGCTGCTCGGTGGCCCGAAGACCTGGGCCGTCGTCGCTGTCGCGTCGGCGTCGACGTGGCTGCTCGAGGCCGCGTGCTACTGGGCGATTGGCGTCGGCTTCGGATTGTCGCTGTCGCCGGTGGTGTTCCTCGCGGTGTGCGGCGCAGCGAACCTGACCGTGGCGGTACCGAGCACGTCCGGATCGATCGGGCCGTACGAGTACCTCGTCGTTGTCGTGGTCACCGCCTTCGGCCTGGGGATCACGGAGTCGACGGCGACCGCGTATGCCTTCGGCGTACACGCGTTCGTGCTGATCCCGGTCACGCTGGTCGGAGTGCTGCTGCTCTGGCGGCGTGACCTCGACCTCGGCGACCTCGCACGAGTCGAGAGCGTCGAGGCTCCTCGCGAGATGAAAGTGGCTCCATGAAGGTGATCGTGATCGGCGCGGGCGTGGCGGGCCTGGCCGCGGGGTACCACCTCGCGAAGCAGGGCCACGAGGTCCAGATCGTCGAGGCCAGCGACCGGCCCGGCGGGCAGGTGCGCACGTTCGAGGTCGGCGGCGGCCGCGTCGAGATCTTCTACCACCACCTGTTCCGCTCCGACACGGACATCGCCGCGCTGATCGACGAGCTCGGGCTCGGCGATGATCTCGCCTGGATCGACTCCAACGTCGGCCTCGCGGCCGGAGGGAAGAACTACCCGTTCGTGGGACCGATCGACCTGCTGCGCTTCGACCGCGTCTCGCTGCTGACGCGCGTCCGCCTCGGCCTGGGCGCGCTGTACCTGCGCCGCTACAAGAACTGGCATAACTTCGAGGGCAAGCGCGCCGCCGAGTGGATCCGCAGGTGGGTGGGGCAGGAGGGCTACGACGCCGTCTGGGGGCCGTTGCTCCGCGCGAAGTTCCGTGAGCACGCGGAGGACATCTCCCTCGTCTGGTTCTGGGGCAAGCTGCACCTCCGCTTCGCCTCGCGGCAGAGCAGCGGTGGCCTCGGCGGGCTGGTGGGCGGCCTGTTCGCGAAG
>CAMDAY010000107.1 GCA_945888895.1 Dehalococcoides mccartyi
AGGTCATCGCGCTCGCGCTCGACCTCGGCGGTGGTGGCGCGCATCGCCTCGAGCTGGGCGGAGAGGATTTGTCGCGCGAGCGCATGGTCCTCCCGCAGCGCGAAGTAGAGCTTGATCAGGAAGTCGAGGCGGGTCTCGCGGATGCGACCCACGGGGCGGCGCAGCCAGCGCTGGAACTGCGCGTCGCCTTCCTCGGTCACCGTGTACACGGACTTCGGCGGCTGGCTGCTGTCGTCCACGGTGCCGTCGATGAGATCGAAGCCTGCGAGCGAGCGGAGGATGGCGTAGACCATCGCCGGCTCGATCGGCGCGACGCGTTCGAGCTGGCGCAACTGCTTCTTCAGCTCGTAGCCGTACGTCGGGCGTTCGCGGATGAGGCCGAGGATGGCGTACTCGGACGGCGTGAGCGACGTCTTGGTCTTCGGCATGACTCTGCTTCCTCGTGGAGGTGAGGGTAGTCAACAGTTGATAGCCTGTCGACGGCGACCCGGGCGACCTCGAGGAGGCATTGCATGGCCGACGCACGGACTGACGGCATCCGGCGCGCGCTCTCGAAGCTGCCGGCGGAGAGCGTCACCGCGATGATGCGCAACCCGAAGTCGCATGCGGAGCGGACGTTCCGCGGGACGGCGCTGCTGCGGTACGCGGTGCTGACGGGCGTCGTCTCCGATCGGCAGATCAGCAGCGCGCTCGTCTCCGGCTACTTCGTGGTCACCGCCGCCGATGGCGCGCGCGTTGCCGTGTCGGTGGCCGAGGCTCGCGCGCACGGCGCTCGCCGCGTGATCCTGGCGACCGAACAGGACGGCGAGCCGCTCGAGGTGGGCGTGCGCCTCGTCGTGCCGGACGCGCCTGGGCTGGCGGGGCGCTCGCTGACCGAGGTCGTGGGCGTGGAGTTCCACGATCTGACACCGGACGTGACGCCGGTGCCCACGACGTCATCCTCGACGATCACGCTCACCGGGCTCCTCGACCGTCCGGGGCCTGTCGAGACCGCGGCGTTCGCGACCGGCGACCTCGTCGATGTCGTGACCGATGACGTCGCGGGGCACGGAGGATCGCGCGTGGCGGCGCGGGCGTACGCGGGGATGCGCGTGTACGACCTGCTGGACGGCGCGGGCATTCGCCTCGACCCCGCGGCGCGCGAGGACTTCCTGAGCAAGATCGTGGTGGCGCGCGGCGCGGACGGCTATCCGGTGGTGATCGCCGGCGGCGAGATTGAGCCGCGCTTTCGCGCCATACAGATGATCGCTGCGACACGTCGTGACGGCGCGCCGCTGGGTGACGAGGGCCCGGTGCGCCTCGTCGTTCCGGGCGATGGCGGGCCGGGGCGATGGGTGCGCGGCCTCGTGAGCCTCGAACTGCGCGAAGGCTAGGTGCTCGTCGCAGCCGTCGCCGCGCCCGTCGACGGCCACGAGACGACGGCGAGGTAGTTGAACCGTGGCGGCAGCGCGATCAGGCCGTCGGCCGTTCCGAAGCGCTCGATGAGCATCGCGGAGCCGCGCGGCGCGGTCAGAGCCCGGCGTCACCCAGTAGCGCCAGCGCATCTCCTCGACGGCCTCGTCGGGCGTCATTGGGGTGCTCGGTCGCACCGGGAACGTTTGCACGTCGAAGCGCCGGCCGAGGGCGCCGAGGACCGCGACGAACTCGGGCAGCGCAGGGAGCGCGCACAGCGGCTCGCCGTAGAGGGTCTGCCACACGTCCGAGTGGGGTGTGCTCGGGGCGCGGTCGGTGACGACGGCGACGCAGGTGCGGCGCGCGTGCTGCTCCATGGCGTCGAGGAACGCGCGCAGGTCGGCGATGTCGTAGAGGACGTTGGCAGCGAACACGACATCGGCGATGGGCACGGTCGTGTCGTCCGTGGCTGGCGGCCAGCGCAGGTTGATGACGTCGATGCTCCCGGCGCTAGGCTGTCGCGCTGCCTCGATGAGCGTGTCGCGCATGGCGCTCGACGGCTCGATCGCGATGACACGGGCGACGCGCGCGCTCAGTGGGAGGGCGAAGCGCCCGCCGCCCGCACCGATGTCGAGCCACGTATCCTCGGGCCGTCCGAGGGCCTCGATCGCGGCGAGCTCCGGGCTCTCGCGGACGCCGGGGCGGAAGGCGGCCGTGCGGCCGGTCCAGAAGTCCGCGCCGGCGGCGCGCACCGCCTCGCGCAGGCGCTCCATCTGCTCGACGTTCGCGCGCACGAGTGCGTCCCACGCGGCGAACGCGGTAGCGGCGTCAGGACGGAGGGGATTCGTCGGAGGGATGGGTTGGCTCCTTCGGTGTCGGCCCGAGTATCCCGGGGCGGGTAGGCCGGGGCAACGATGGGTGCATACTGAATGATTGACTAGGCGATGGATGAGCGGGTATATCTCCGATCAGCCTTGGGACGGACAGCTAGGTCTCAGATGCGCATGAGCACGAGATGGTGGCGCGCAGCGGTTGCCGCATTCGGTCTCGCGGCGGTGCTCGTGGCCGCGTGCGGCGGCGCGACGATGCCCGCAGCCCCCACAACCACCACGGCATCGACGCCGCTGACGGGCACGATCAGCGTGTTCGCGGCATCCTCGCTGACCGAGGTGTTCAAGACGATCGCCGCGGACTTCCAGCGAGCGAATCCCGGCGTCACCGTGGAGTTCAACTTCGCCGCCTCGAGCGCCCTTGCGACGCAGATCGACCAGGCGGCGCCCGCGGACGTGTTCGCCAGCGCCGACGCGACGAACATGACCAGGCTCGCCGACAAGTCGCAGATCGACGGCACGCCCGTGACGTTCGCGAAGAACCTGCCGGTGATCGTGATCCCCGCGGACAACAAGGCCGCCATCGCCACCCCGAAGGACCTCTCGAAGGCGGGCGTGAAGCTCGTGCTGGCGGGGCCGGACGTGCCGATCGGCAACTACGCCCGCCAGATCATTGACCGGCTCGCCGCGACGCCCGAGTACGGCGCGGCGTACAGGGACGCGACGCTCAAGAACCTCGTGTCGAACGAACAGAACGTGCGCGCCGTGCTGACGAAGATCGAGCTGGGCGAGGCGGACGCCGGCATCGTCTACCAGACCGATGCACTGGTCGCCAGGGAGAAGGTGAAGACGGTCGCGATCCCAGAAGCGGCGAACGTGATCGCGGTCTACCCGATCGCGGTCGTGAAGACGGCGAAGAACAAAGTCGCCGCCGCCGCCTTCATCAAGTTCGTGACCGGCGCGCCGGGACAGGCCGCGCTCAAGGCGGCCGGGTTCGACGCGGCCTCCTAGCGCACCTCGAGGATCGCGGCCGGCGGTCGCGGTTCGCGAGCCGGTCTGCGACCATCGCTCTGCGCGGCGCGTGATCGCGGGGCGTCCGTGAAAGGTCAGTGCATGTCTCGAACGGACTACCGCATCGCGCCCATACCCCGTGCAGATCGCCTGCCTCGTGGTTGACCGCGCCGTGGATCGTCGAGGCGTTGGCAACCCCCGGGCGTGGTCGCTGACGTGGCTGTTCGTGTCGCCGACGCTGCTCTTTGCTGCGTTCGTGCTGGTGCCGCTGGTCGCGCTGGGGATACGGGGCTGGCAGGACGGCGAGGTGGCCGGTCGGCTGACCTCGCCGTTTGCGTTGCAGGCGCTGCGGCTCTCCGTCGTCACGAGCACGCTGTCGCTCGCGCTGGCGCTCGTGCTCGGTGTGCCGGCGGCCTACCTCCTGGCGCGCGTGCGTTTCCCGGGGCACCGGCTGCTGACGATCCTCGTCGAACTGCCGATGGTGCTGCCGCCGACGGTCGCGGGCGTCGCGCTGCTCGTCGCCTTCGGGCGTCGCGGCATCATCGGGAGCGCGCTGTCCGACGTGGGGCTCGAGCTCGCGTTCACAACGACTGCGGTGGTGCTGGCGCAGCTCTTCGTCGCCGCGCCGTTCCTCGTGCGTTCGTTGCAGGCGGGGTTCGAGGCGATCGACCCGACGTACGAGGACGTGTCGCGGACGCTGGGCGTGTCGGAGTGGCGCACGTTCTGGCGCGTGACGCTGCCGCTCGCGCGGCCCGCGCTGCTGTCGGGTGCGGTGCTGTGCTGGACGCGGGCCCTGAGCGAGCTGGGAGCGACTCTGATCTTCGCCGGCAACTTCGAGGGCCGGACGCAGACGATGCCGCTGGCGATCATCACGGCGTTTGAGTCGAGCGCTGGCCTGAGCGGCTCGATCGCGCTGTCGCTGGTGCTGCTGGCCGTCGCGTCGATGCTCCTCGTACTGGTGCGTTTCGCGCACCTCCGTCCGCGAGGCGACCTGTGATCACGGTCGACGTGCAGAAGCAGCTCGGTGCGTTCCGCCTCGATGTGCAGTTCGAGGCCGACCGCGAGACGGTCGTGCTCTTCGGGCGGTCGGGGTCCGGGAAGAGCCGCACGCTGGCGGCGATCGGCGGCCTGATGCGACCGGACTCCGGCACGATCGTCGTGGGTGGGCGGACCGTGTTCGATTCCGCGGGGCACATCGATGTCCCGGCGCAGCAGCGCAACCTTGGCTACCTGTTCCAGCAGATCGCGCTGTTTCCGCATATGACAGCGGACGAGAACATCGCCTACGCGCTCACCGGCTGGAGCCGCGAGGCGCGCGCCCGCCGCGTCGAGGAGCTGAAGGAGCTGCTGCGCATCGAGGACCTCGGCGGGCGGTACCCCGACCGGATGTCGGGCGGGCAGCAGCAGCGCGTCGCGTTGGCACGGGCGCTTGCGCGGCCGGTGGAGGCGCTGCTCCTCGACGAGCCGTTCTCGGCGCTGGACGAGGCGCTGCGCGAGGACCTGCGGGCGGAGCTGCTGCGGCTGCGCAGCGAGCTGGACGTGCCGGTGATCTGCGTGACGCACGACCTGCGCGAGGCGCACCTGCTGGCCGACCGGATCGCCGTGGTCGAGGAAGGGCGGGTGCTCCAGTTTGACCCTCGGTCGGAGGTGTTCCAGCACCCCGCCTCGCGGCGGACGGCGGAGCTGACCGGCGTGCGCAACATCTTCCCGGCGCGTGGCCTCGGCGGCTCGCGCGTCGAGATCGACGGCGTGGCGTTCGAGGTGGCGACGCCCGTTGCGGACGGTGCGCTGCTCGATGTGTGCATCCGGTCGGAGCGTTGCCTGTTGCGCCGCATTGAGCCCTCGGAGGCGCTGCCGCCGAACTGCTTCGTCGCGGACATCACCTCGGAGCTTGCATTCGGCAACTCGTACACGCTCCGGTTCGAGCCGGTGGGCACCGGGCCGGCCGTTGAGGTCGAGGTGTCGTCGCATCCGTACGACGTCCTCGGCATCGCGTCGCGCAAGCGGTGGGTCGTGGATCTGCCCGCCACCGACCTGCATGTGATGCCTCGCGGGTAGTCCGCGAGGCACGTGTCTCGATGCGGGGTGCCTCGACGCCGTGCCGGAGGCTACGCCTCCGCGATCACCGGGTTCTCAAGGACGCCGAGGTTGCCGATGGCAACCTTCACGACGTCGCCGACCTTCATCCACTCCTGCGGCTTGCGGCCCATGCCGACGCCCGCGGGCGTGCCCGTGAAGAAGATGTCGCCCGGCTGCAGCGTGACCGCCTCGGAGACGTACTCAATGATCTGCGGGATGTTGAAGATCAGGTCGTCCGTGGAGGACTCCTGCTTCAGGACGTCGTTCACCCAGAGTTGCACCTTGAGCGCGTGCGGGTCGGGGACCTCGTCGCGAGTGACCAGGTAGGGCCCAATCGGGCCGTGCGTGTCGAAGCCCTTGCCCATCATCCAGGTGGGGAAGTGCATCTGCCAGTCGCGCACGGAGACGTCGTTACCGTTCATGTACCCGGCGACGTAGTCGAGCGCGTCCTTCGCGGCGATGTGGCGACCCGCCTTGCCGATGACGAAGCAGAGCTCGACCTCCCAGTCGACCTGCTCGCTCGCCTTCGGGATCTCGATCGCCTCGCCGGAGCCGATGATGCAAGTGCGCACCTTGGCGAACACGATCGGTCGTTCCGGGATCGCGGCGCCCATCTCCTCGGCGTGAAGGCGGTAGTTCAGGCCGATGGCGTGGACGGTGCGCGGCTCCGGGATCGGGGCGACGAGGCGGAAGCCAGCCTCGTCGGTGCGCCAGAGCACGCCCGCGTCGCGCAGCGCCGCGTCGTCGAGGCGCGACTCCGCCCACGCTACGACCGCGCGAGCGGCGTCGAGGCCCTCATCGCCGAGGTCGAGCAGTCCGAGCATGTCGTCCGGCAGGGCGCGGAGGGTGTGCGTACCGCCTGTCGCGGCGCGTGCCGCGAAGCCTCGATCGAGGTCAACGACGTGATCCGGCCCCACCATCGCGCCGGAGCGCGTCGTTCCGCGGGAGGTGTAGGTCACGAGTCGCAAGCGGTGCTCCTTCGATGTTCGCGGGGCCACGCTGGCCCTCGACGGTCGTCGCGATGCTACCCGAGGGCCTGCTTCGCATCCAGCAGGCTAGCCCGCGAGCAGCGCCTTCATGCGTGCGACGGCGGAGGTGATCGCCTCGGTGCTGGCGGCGTAGGACAGGCGCAGGTGGCCCTCGCCGAGTGCGCCGAAGCTCGTGCCGGACAGCGTGGCGACGCCTGCCTCGTCGAGGAGGCGCGCCTGGAGCGTGCGGGAGTCGATCCCGGTGCCGGTGATGTTCGGGAAGACGTAGAACGCCCCTCCGGGGTCGGCGCAATGGACGCCGGGGATCGCGTTGAGCTCTCGCACGATCAGCTTCCGGCGGTCATCGAACGCCGCGACCATGCGGTCGACGTCGTCCTGCGGACCCTCGAGGGCGGCGAGCGCGGCCCACTGGGTCGGCGCGTTCACGCAGGAGTACGAGTTCACCGCAAGCCGCTCCGCGTGCGCGAAGAGTGCGGGCGGGAAGATGCCGTAGCCGACGCGCCAGCCGGTCATGGCATAGGTCTTGCTCCAGCCGTCGATCACGATCAGGCGGTCGCGAATCTGCTCGTAGCGCAGCAGGCTCACGTGCTCTCGCTCGCCGTAGAGTATGCGGCTGTAGATCTCGTCGCTCAGGATCACGCAGTCGGGGTACGCCTCGAGGCCCTCGAGGAGCCGCTCGATCTGCTCCTGCGGGACGACACCACCGGTGGGGTTGCCGGGGCTGTTGAGGATGATCAGGCGGGTGCGCTCGTTGACCTTCGCGAGGACCTGATCGGCGTCGAATGAGAAGCCCTTGCTCTCCAGCAACTCGATCGGGACGGGGGTCGCGCCGGTGTAGGCGATCATCGACTCGTAGATCGGGAAGCCGGGGTTCGGGTACAGGATCTCCGCGCCCGGCTCGCCGAGGAGCAGGATCGCGAAGTACATCACCGGCTTCGCGCCGGGCGTGATGAGCACGGAGCCCGGGTCGACCTGCACGTCGTGACGGCTGCCGAGGTCGGCGGCGACGGCGGCGCGGAGCTCCGGGATGCCGGCGGCGGCGGTGTAGCCGTGGCGGCCCTCCTCCAACGCGCGCTTGGCCGCTTCGACGATGTGGTCCGGGGTGCGGAAGTCGGGCTGGCCGATGCCGAGGTTGATGATGTCGTGGCCCTGCGCGGCGAGCTG